>JAQSXG010000072.1 GCA_029256785.1 Neobacillus sp. | reverse complement strand
TCGTTACCAAAGAGAGCCAGGGATATTCAGTCGTATTTCCTGATCTTCCTGGTTGTTTTCCTCATGGAAAGACCTTTGTAGAGGCAAATGATAATGCTAAAGAAGCCCTGGCACTTCATTTATATGGGATGATAAAAGATGAGGAGCCAGTCCCTGGACCTTCTGTGCCTAACTTTGTGCTAAAAAAAAATCAGGCGATATTAATTGTGGACGTTATTATAGCGCAGTTCCTAAGAAAGTATCTAACACAATCAGTTAAGAAATCTCTATCAATTCCAAAATGGTTGGATGAACTAGCTCAAGAAAATAATATTAATTATTCCCAGTCACTTCAGCTTGCACTGATGGAACAATTGGGGGTAGATCAAGGAATATTTCGAAAAACAAGTATGATCATGGAGAGGGGAAAAGTTGAAAATATGAGCAATTATCCTTATGAACATGATAAAGGAAGTCTCGTTTATAAAAAGGAGCAATATTCGTTTCGCTATCGTGGCGTGCCAGCAGCCGATATTGAGATTATTAATGTACCAGGAGAAAACTCATCGTATTCGTTTAGTTTGGAGAAAAATAAGTCTTTTTGGCCAGATTTAGAGGATCAATATTTTGACAACTTGTACGCTGGTAGCGATTGTTTAAAAAATTTAGGCTTTACGCAAGCCTTTTACGAAACGTCCCAGGCTGCATTGCAAACAGCGATCAGTGCTATTGAGACTATTCTCCATAAATCTGCCATTGCTAATGATAAGCTTCACTCAAATAATTAGGTAGCACATACTCCTTTCAGCAGAAAATCTCTAACTGTGAAAGGGGTATATCTTTAGTATTATGTATTCTTTAGGAAGTGTCTTCTTAAGGAATACATGATAAAATTAAAATAAGAAAACATACAAGGGATAGAGGGCTTTGAAAACAATATTTACCAAGCAACGTGCCATCATCAAGTTGTATCTAATTAATTTAATCGAGCAAAAGCAAACTTATGGTTTGCACTACCAGGACATCATCAATACAAAAATTAAAGCATTTGATCATCAACCGGCAGAGTCAGAAATCTATAAGGTGCTTCACGAATTGACTTCAGATGGGCTCGTGCGCCGCGATAAGCGTCTGATGGCTTCAGATGGTCTAAAAGAAGTTGTGGTATATTCTTTAACTGATAGTGGATATAAAGAAGCACTAATGTACAAACAGCTCGTTAAAGAAGATCTGGAACGTAGCAGACGAATAATTGATAAGGTATTGAAAGATAACTTTTAAAAATCCGAATGATCGCAGCTGCCGGCATCCAGAATGTTTCAGTTAAATCCGAACAAAAACAAACTGACCAAATTCCGGAAAGGGGTAAATTACAAACAAAAAAATCTCTCCTAATAAGGAGAGTAACGAGAGTAAGGATTATCGTGGAGGGGATAACTTTTATATTATGTCCAGGAGAAAATGAATCTATACCATAGGTAATAAAGTTCATTTGGGAATACACAAAAAAACTACGTTAAAATTCAAACTCCCTACAATCCTAAAAGTATTTGTTATTTATAGTAGTAAAGCTATAATAGGACTATGAGGGGGAAGATCTCTGTCACCGTATATACCTATCATAAATTATAAGTAAAAGAATACTTGGAATGGAGAGGAGGAATAAATATAAATCAGTACTTAAAGTGGCAACATAAAAACTAACAACTAGACTAAGCAAAACGCCTACCCATAATTTTTTCTTGAAAAATCTATACCCTAAATAACCGACCCCATAGATAACTCCAAACGATAATAATACCATCAAAGATATTAATGAAAATTCACGAAGTTGGTCAATTAACATGATCTACTCCTCCTCAAATTTTATTTAAAAGAGGCATTTCTATGAAAAAAATAGTTTTCAGTGTTTTACTCTCTACTTTCCTTTTATTTGGAATAAGTGTTCCAAGTACATTTGCAGAGAGCGGTTCCTCCATCTCAAATGATAACTCATCAAAACCATTTGTTAATTATAACCTAACTCAGACAGATTATGAAAAAATAAGTGATCATATGAAAAATGATGGGGCTAGCTCTGAACAGATAAAATCAGTTCTAGCTAAATTAAAGAAAGGGCAGCCTTTAGATTCAGAAACTGGTGAAACCGAACCACTACAAACTATCACAGAAAAACCAGTATTGACTAAAAATACTGACTTAATAAAAAGAGGCGGACCAATAACCACTTCAACTACTAGTAGATACCCAGATGGATCTTATAAAAAGATCACTTTAAGTGCTCAGCCTGATGAAACATCCAATAAATTATTCAATTCAGATGCAATTAAGATTTCCCCTCTAGGCAAGGTCCAAATATGCGCATGGGAAAGCGTTAATATTTCTGGCTCTGACGAGATGGGATCGGTTGGGTACCATGCTACAATTGGAATTAATACCGCTGGTTATAATACTGATGAAATAAGTTCTGTGGGCTCATCTTGGGTTCATATGCTGTATGGTTCGACTGCCCAAGATAAAAAACTTGAAATCACAAGACACTATGAAGTTTATGATCAAAGAATCTCAGCAAAATCAGATTTTCATTTTGATGAAGACTGGATTGGAATTCAAAAAACAATGTACTTAAAACTACACGTTGGTCATTTTATAGGTGACAGCTATGGCATTTGGGGCCAATATGCAGAAGGCAACGGTAACACGCATACAGTTCACATTAGTTATTAATGATTATAATCCCTAAGTCTATTATTGATTTATTCTAATTAAGAGAGGTTGTTCCTCTCTTTTTTTATTTTCTTCTAATTCCCTCAAATGCACTCAACGTTGTGTTTTCTACAACCTTTTGATTTTCAATATGACCGTTGTTCTTTCTGACGATTCCGATAAAAACTACTAAGCATAAGCTAGAGTGAAGCTAGCGCGGCAGCACTCTCCTAGTAAACATTTATATTATCTCCAGGAGAAAATAAATCTATACTACATGGCAAGCTGGAAAATATATGTAAAACTGCGTCAAATTTATATTTTACGTAGTAATATAACGACGTTAATTTTGGTCCTTTATGCTATGTCTTTCTGTCGGGCGACACAAATCTAGGGACTATTGCGACAACATGTTGGGGACTTCATCCATAAAATGGTATTTAGTCCCCAGGTTTGTGTCGTAAACAGTTATTAGTAAGGGTTTCGCAGGTTTATACTTAACCTCCAGTCCCCAGATTTGTGTCGCAAAACGGTCGAGTCCCCACATTTGTGTCGTAAAAAGCGACTGAAAAAACGACACAAACCTGGGGACCGTGCCTTCAGTTCAGCGTTAGTAAAGTCCCCAGGTTTGTGTCGCAAGACACTTTCATTGTCTTGCGACAAGAACATGGGGACCGTTGCGACAACATGTTGGGGAGTGCTCCGATAATACACCAATTAGTCCCCAGGTTTGTGTCGTAAATAGCCAATATGAAGTAATGTGTCGGTATTCACTGCACCTTTAGTCCCCAGATTTGTGTCGCAAAAATGAATTGAAAAAACGACACAAACATGGGGACAGTGCCTTCAGAGCGGTATTTATTTAGTCCCTACGTTTGTGTCGCAAGACATTCATCTACATGGAAGAGCATTTCTTCTTTTATTTTTATCATGATTAATCTCCTGTTCATGCACTATATTTGAAAGGACGTCACGATTAATAGTCATCTTTATTGCAAAATCTGTCCATGCCGTATTCTTCTATATCCGCCTTACTCATATTTGGAAACATTTGTTCCATAAGATCTTCTTGGCTTATCGGAACAATCTCTTCGTTATCCAACGCTTGTTTAGCTTTTTCTTTTAATGAATTTGCAAATTGATCTGTAATCTCCTTTAAAAGATGCTTTCCTCGATTCACTTGTTCTTGCAAAGTAGAAATCATTAATTCTGATCCCGTTTCACTCGACAGGCTATTAATATTATTTTCAGTCCCTGAAATATAGTTTTCCAAAGCATTTTTAATTACTTCAAGGTCTTTCAATTCTTTTATTTCCATAATAAAATTTCCCTTCTCTTATAAAGTAAGTTCACTGCCTAATAATATCGTACTGCGATTTACTCATTAAGCACTTTGTTTATTGCTTCTGTAACCTTTTCTTGTACTAACTTGAATCCAGTTTCGTCATATGGATTAGTAACGTCTGTGTCGATTGTTACCACGAACTGATAACGCCCTTCTTTACTTCGCTTTCTAGTCATTGTATAAAGATGACCTTCTGGCAAAGTAGACTTTATTTTAAGTAACCGTTCTGGCAAGCGTGTATCGTCAATTATTTCCAAGTTATTAAGCCTCCTTCGCCCTTGCTGTCAACTGTAAAATACTTTGTTGTAGCGCACATAAACGATTAACTATCTCCGGATGCGCACCATGCAGCCGTCAATATTGTAGTCTCTTCCAATTGACGTAGCATAATAATCTTTCCCATTATGCTCGATAGTAGTGTAGATCCAATTTTGATCACCATCTCCATAAAAGTCATGGAGTATTTCGCAATTGCTTCCACTCGTAAAATATCTTCCAGAAGGTAATTCATACCGGCCAGCAGAGTTATGTCTAATAAATCCCTGCTCCAATACTGGTTTTGACAAATATTCAATATCACGTTGCAAATCCTGGAGCCGGTTAATAATTCCAGCATACATTTGTTTAAAATATAACTCATCTATATCATCTGATGACCGAATGTTTTCACCGTCATATTCACAAGAATCCAAGATATCTTCAATTTGTACGTTGAGTTTGCTCATCATTATTTTTACTTCCTGGATAGTTTTCAATTGTGTTGGTTCCTCCTCGTTATTGATCTAAGCTTTCTAATTGTTTATTGCTTTCAATTTTTCTCAACGTTCTTTTAAAACCGGGAAATTCTTTTTTGTACTCGCTCTTTTCAGCTAGTGCATAAATAGCAGCTTGAAGTAACTTATCATAGGTCGGTCGCTCTCCTGCTACTAACCCAAGTGCAATCGTACCTGCCTGCAACATCTGGTATGTTTTTGGACTTACTTTAATATTCTTTCTTTTTTCCATATCGTACATCCTTTCTTCTAAGTTAATTATAACACGTATGGGAGCAAAGGGATACAATTATCCCGAAGAATATTAATTTATTGAATGTATGTAAATAAACAAAGACATACATTCAAAACAGCTATTAAATTGACCTTAACAATTTTTTAGTTTATTGTCTGGCGATACAAACGCGGGAACACTAGTCCCCATGTTTGTATCGAATGGAGGTCGAGTCCCCACATTCTTGTCGCAAGACATGTTTCACTTAAAACAAGGTACTACTTTCAATTATAAATTGCATTTGCTTATTCGTACGTGTTACGGACTTAACTTTCTCAATGCTTAAATTTTATGAGAATATTTTTAATTAGCTTCATTAATATCAGAATTTATTGATGTATGATATACATAAATTAAATCGGAAAATGAGGTTGATAATATGGTAGATTTTAAAAAACTCAAGTCGAAAAAAACGAAACCGAAGTCAATTAATCCAATAGAAATATTTAGGAGATTACCCAAACCAGAGGGGATTAATGATTTATATACTAGTCAAACTGAAATACTTCAAAAATGGTTTGGTCTTAGAAATAATCCTGACGTGGTAATTAAGCTACATACGGGAGGAGGAAAAACCTTAGTGGGCTTACTGATGGCACAGTCTACCCAAAATGAAATTGGTGAACCAGTTCTCTATTTAACTCCCACTACACAATTGGTCCAGCAGACAATTGAAAAAGCGGAGGAAATAGGTATCCCTGTAGTGCCATACGCGTCAGGTAAACCTCTTGACGGGGATTTTGTAAATGGGGAAGCCATTATGGTCGGGACATATAAGGCACTATTTAACGGAAAAAGTAAATTTGGTATTCGAGGCGAGGTGAATCCACAGAAAGTAGCCGCAGTTATTCTTGATGATGCACATGCAGCTTTTTCAGTAGTTCGTGAATCATTTACACTTGAAGTGAAAACCGAAGATAATCGTTCGCGTTATTCAGAGTTGGCTGACCTATTTCGTAAATCTTTTAAAGATATAGATAAACTCGGGACGTTAGAAGATATAATGTCAGGTGCTGATTATTCAATCCTGGAAGTACCTTACTGGGCTTGGCATGAACAATTAGATGCCGTTAGAGAACAACTAAAATCTGATTCGAAAAAATACGCTTTAGTATGGCCATTGTTGAGAGATAAACTTCATTTCTGCCACGCACTTATCAGCAAAAATGCCTTTACAATTACGCCCATTCTTCCCTTTGTAAACGCATTTCCAACATTTTATGAAGCACCTAGGAAAATTTATATGTCAGCAACTATCGCAGATGATAGCGAAATTATTCGTACTTTTGATGCTGATCCTAATTCTGTTAAACAAGCTTTTCAATCTCGTTCCTTGGCAGGTATTAGTGAGAGAATGATTCTTATTCCTGAATTAATGTCGTTTGAGTACAAACGGGAATACAGTGAAAAAATTATTGATTGGGCGGCGAAAAACAAAGACATAGGTACGGTTGTTCTTGTACCTTCAGATGAAGCAGCCAAGGATTGGTCGAAAGTCGCAACTGTAGCATCTGGGTCAAAAGAGGTCAAGAGCTTGGTTGCTCAATTACAGGAAGAAAAGTTTAGAGGTCCAGTTGTCTTTGCTAATCGCTATGATGGAATTGATCTCCCTGGTGATTCTTGTCGAATCCTACTTATGAATGGTTTACCATCAGGAACATCTTCTTACGAGCTTTTCCGAGCAAGTGCCTTATATGGGGGGACAATAATAACTCGTATGTTAGCTCAAAGAATTGAGCAAGGGATAGGTAGGGGAGCTCGTGGATCTGGGGATCATTGCGTAATCTTATTAGTGGGAAGAGATATTTCACAATGGGTTGCGAAAGAAGCCAACTTCCGTTTCCTTACTAGTGCAACCAGAGCTCAATTAGATATGGGTATAGAAATAAGTAAGGAAATAGAGAATCCGAAAGATTTAGTTCAGACTATTCAAAGAAGCATTGACCGAGATAAAGATTGGACTGAATATCACGCTGAAACTCTAGCTGAGCTGGTCGACGAAGATAAGTATAGTGATCTTCAATTTATACCAGCGAGAGTTGAAAGGAAAGCAGTAAATCTTTGGAGTGACGGCTATTATGAACAAGCAATTGCTAAAATCGAACAATTTTTAAATAATAATGAACTACCTTTGGATAAACAAATGCGTGGATGGTTTCAACAATTAGCGGCTCGTATAGCAGATAGATGGGGTAATACAGAAAGAGCTTCAGACTTACAGCGTCAAGCTTTTGCAAATAATAGAAACTTAATAAGGCCGAAAATTCTTCCACCATATCGTCCCCTATCTTTACCAGGATCACAAGCAAAAGCGATTGTTCAGAAAATAGGAGACTATCGACTTCGTCAGGGCTATTTACAATCATTCGAAGCCATTGTTTCCGATCTTCATCAAGATGCAACAGCTCATCGATTTGAACAAGCTCTTTGTGATTTAGCTACTATGATAGGACTTAGCTCTGAACGTTTCGATATAGACGGTGAAGGACCGGATTTACTTTGGCTATTGCCAGAACGAGTTGGATTTGTTATTGAAGCAAAGAGCAGAAAGGAAGAAAAAAATGCACTGACAAAGGGACAACACGGACAACTACTGGTAGCTGCTGAGTGGTTTGGACAGGAATACCCAGGTTATGAGTGTGTAAGAGTCAGTGTTCACCCTAAGAATCAAGCTACTCGCGCTGCTGTAGCAGGAGCGTCCCATGCACTCACATTTGAGAAGCTTATGTCTATGGTTTCAGATGCGCGTTTACTTTTAACTTCGCTTTGCCAATCACAACTTGACAACAACAATTTAGAGGTGGAATGTAACCGTCTATTAGAAAGTTCAAATCTTCGTTCTGATCGTATTGCAGATAACTATTTGGTACCTTTTAAAGTTCATGCGTGAGTGTTTATAAGGTATGGAACAACTCATGCTAATAATTGTATCAGCCGGTCATTGACCGGCTTTTTCTTTTGGAATCTCTTTCATTTCTTTTACCAACTTGTAAAACGTAGTTTTCTTAATTTTCGACTCTCTCATAGCTTCAACAGCGGTGATTTCTTTGTTCTTCCACTTTTCATACGAGGCCTTGAAATCATCTGTTATACGAGCTTCTGGGCGTCCGAATCTAACCCCATTTTTAAGAGCTACATCAATTCCTTCTCGTTGGTTTTTCCTAATTTTTTCACGCTCAGTTTCTGCTTCCCATGCAAGTATCTGAAGGACCAAATCAGCAATAAAGGAACCTAAGCTATCTTTATACTTTCTAGTGTCCAGGAGAGGCATATCTAGGACAACGATATCAGCCCGGATCGATTTTGTTATCTCAGACCATTCCTGAAGTATCTGAGACTTATTTCGTCCAAACCTATCTAGTTGATGAATGTAAAGAATATCACCTTCACGCAACATTCTCTTAACTAATTGATATTGATCACGTTTAAAGTTCTTACCGCTCAGTTTATCTATAAAAATGTCTCGTTCATCTATTCCCAATTTGAGCATAGATTCCACTTGTCGAGCGACGTTTTGATCTTTTGCACTTACGCGTATATATCCAAATTTTTTATTTTTCAAAACAGATCCCTCCAATTCTTCTTTATTTTAGCATATGTGTTCGTAAAATAGACAAAAGTAAAGGAACGTTCGTATAAATGACTACCAAACGTTCTCGAACACTATATCTTCTTTTTTTCTTATAGTTTATTTAAGTATACTTTTGCGGACACGGCCTTGGCTGAAAAGACAAGAGCATAGTAATGTAGAATTATCGAAATTAAATTTAAGTTTGATAAGGCATCTCCTTTCCGGGTGATCGCAAAAAAAACAGAAGCTTTTTTCCTTTTGGTAAAAAGCTTCTGTTTAGTTATAGATTTTTTTTATTGATTAATTTTTTAGAGTTTAACCCCGTTTACCCATTAATCGACATATATCAGATCGTATCTATAAACTTTGTTAGAAAGGAAGAATCGGCCTAATTAAACTTGCGATATAAAAGAAGCTTGGTATAAAAGATGTAATGATTAAGCCAATCCCAGCGCCAATCCCAGCCACACCTAACCAAATGATCGAGTGGTCTTGCTCATGCTCTCCATCGCTCTCTGCAATCAAACGGCCCACCCGAATTATTGAAAACGTGTAAAGTAGTAATCCAGCTGCCATTGTGTCACCTGTAAGTTGAAGAAGATCCATAACAATTCACCTCTTTTTTTGATTTCCCTCACATCATATCATAGGGAAAAATACGTGATATTTTATTAAAATCTAAAAAATTAGCTGTTCTTTTAATTCAACTTATAAGTCTTTATGGTAAAACTGTAATCTTCCAAATGAAGAAAATAAAATGTTACATTACTGTGAATTTATATTGAGTATTTTTTAACCTTTCCACTTGTCAATTATCTCCTGTTTACCTTTTAATTCTTCAGTGTATTGCTGTACATCATATTCATTCCAAAAAGGAATTCCGGCAATTTTAACTCGTTCTGCCGGCAGCTTGCCACGGGAATAATAAACTGCCATCTTTGCTTGATCGTATTTGAAACCATTTGCGGATAATCGCTGGGCAAACTCTTTCTGATTGATTAAATCATCAATGACATAAGAATGAGAAGGTTGCGAAATAAGATAAGTATCTTTATGAAAATAGATATTGATTAAATCTAATGCAAACTCAACATACTCCCCATCAATTTTTAATAAATGGCCCAAATCGAATGAATTTTCTTTTGGATGTTCAAAACATTTAGCAAGCGCTAAAAACACACGTGCTGTATTATCTAAGGAATTGACTTCTTGTAAATTCTTCATACATTGTTCAACAGATGGAAATTCTTTTATTATCATCTTTGTGGTAGATTTCATTTTGTTCGTCCTCCTAATTAGACGTTAGTTATATCATATAACAATTATAGCACACTGTAATATGATATAACAGCGTGGGAGCCGTTCGAGATGAGATTTTTCGAAGAAAAAGCGAACGATGAACGGCAGATGTCCGATCGAATGCAACGCTTTAGATCGGCGTGTTCTGAAGGGCTCGATGCCCTGAAGAACGCGAAGGTTTTCCCCTTAGGGGAAAAGTGCCGGTTGTGCGGACTCGATGTCCGCGACAGCCGGCAATATGCACAAAAAAAGGGAGAGTGTATCCCCCTTATAGCTCCCCATGCTGTTTGAAGCTATAAAATTTATCACTATTTCCACCAATTACAATGTGATCGAGCAGTTGGACACCAAGAATGCGTCCTGCACCTGCTAAACGTCGTGTTATCTCACGATCTTCTCGTGATGGATCCTGAACACCTGAAGGATGATTATGCGCAACGAGGATGCTTGTGCCGTTGTTAAGAATGGCAGCCTTAAAAACATCACGCGGATCTACAATAGATGAATTAATGTTACCCAAATGACAGCGATGTACAGCGACCACTTCATTTTTTGTAGTCAGGACCAAAACCAGGAATACTTCGCGATCTTCATCGCCAATATAATGACAAATTGCATCAACTGCGTCATCGGGAGATCGGACGAAGAATGTTTCTAGTTCACTTTCTACTTTCACTTGTTTGATTCGTTGAATTTCAAAGATATTTTTCATTGGTGTAACCTCCTTCTTTATGTGTCTCCACTAAAGTTTTGCTGAGGATGAGGTCAAGGCCGCGCCTGGCGCGCGGCGTAGCCGGCAAGTGAATGGAGCAGCAGGCAGGGCCGGCTTATGCCCTGACTGCGGTTCCACTTAGCAAGCCCAATGACTTAGGGAGAGTTAGCTTGCGTCTTTTGCAAGATTACTCTCCCTTAGCCTACTTGGCTTGGTTAGTGGAAGCTGCATGAACGCAGCTCCTTGAAGGAATCGCGAAGCAAAGGTTAAACTACGGAGACATAAAGAAGAGAAAACCTGACGGGATGGATCCCGGATAGAAGGATTGCAGGTGTCCGAGTGGTCATAATTTCACGAAGTGAAATGGCCGCGGAGGGACGCCGGGCTTCAAGCCATTGCAGCGCTTTGGCTTGATTGTTTTCGAAGGGCTCGATGCCCTAAGAAAACAAATAGCCTTCCCAATCAGGGAAGGCGTGTTTAATCAAAGAGTTAATGCGTAGCTTTAACTCATCCTTTACTTTTATTAGCCGTAAAATATCCTTCCTCGACCAGACGTTCCATAACGCGATGATATAATTCCAGCGTTTCGTCTGATAGTCCACGAGTAAATAAACCACGCTCATGTACTTTATCACTAATCCAACCAAAAAACCTATTGCCTGTTCTGTTGGGCAGATATTCTTTTAGCAGTAATGTTAAAGTCATCACCTCAGCAAGAGGCTCTTGATCTTCAGTAAAATCATAAGGTAGTGGCAGATTAACAATGTAATTGCCATCATACAATACATCTAAATCGAGATCAGATGAACCTTCCAGTTTGCATGTCAATCCAAGGGATTCTAAACCATTGATCACATTTTCGATATTGGAAGTATATCGCTTCTTTCTTTGCTCTACTTCAAATCCCTTATAATGATATGTGGTTACTCGTGCACATATCTCCTTTACACCCATCATCTTTGCAATTATTAATCGGTGATTACCACCATTATATGTAAAATATTCATTTAAGTTATCATAGAAAGTTAACCAGATTGGTTCAAAACTAAAATCTTCCTTGAGAAAATTTTCGTAATCAGCTATTTTATCTTCATATTTTAATATTATTTCAAGATTTTTAGTGATTCGTCCTTGACCTAAGTCCTTATCTGCATTCATAAAATTTTCATACCAGGATTTATTGCTGTCAATTCTGTGTCCACCTGTTACAAGATCAAAATTGACTAATCTTGTTTCCTCATGCTTTTCATAATCATATAGATTGTCATCAGGCATAGGTTCAGGATAAACATTCTTCATCTTTTCAATATGTTCTATTTTTACACCAATATTTAATAATGTGTCTAATTTGTTGATCATGTTTATTCCCCTATAACAGCTGTTTTATATTCCTTTTTTTGTCGAAAATTTAACCATCATTTTAGCTGTCAACTGCGTAAATCTTTACGACGTTTCAATTCTTTATTTACCAAGTCAATCCAGAAGTTCAATAGGACGTTTGGTTGCTGACCATGAACGGTGGTTGGCAAAGTTACGTGATCATTTTGATTTTTAATGATTGAAGCGAATTCGTTTTTATACTTTTTGAACTTTTTTTGATGATGAGTGTTCTATTTTGCTTGCTATTTTACTTATTTTCCGATACGTCGTTTGAGATAGATTTTTGGGAATAGTTAAAATCACATCACCTTTAGTCATGTAAACGGCTCTTAACCATTTTCTTACTGGAAAGCGATAAGACATTTTTGATTTTCCTTTCTTAATTTAAAGTAGTGTCGAACTGCGAATCAATAAACGCTTGATGCTATGACTTGTGGTATATGCCGATCGGTAAGATTTTTAACTAACAATCTAAGCGGAATCAACTTTCCTTCATCGTCAATCTTTGTTAAATCCAGCTCTTCCTCAGTGACTTGTCGTACATCGTAGCCGTCCATTTCAACAAAATCAGGATTATATT
>JAQSXG010000682.1 GCA_029256785.1 Neobacillus sp. | reverse complement strand
TTTCTTAGGGCTACAGGAATGTTTAGCGCAACGAGGCTGTCGATCAATACCGATAGCCTGGTCCTAGTAATTTATAACAATTCAGAGCTGGTATTTCAATAAGCTAGATTTTTAAAACGTTAAATTTCTAACTAGACTTTAACCTAAAAGCTTTGATTCCTGAAGACAAAAATTCTCGTCAACACTTGAACTAGGTCCGAGTGAAATAAGTCTATCGAGGTGTCCTATAGCGGTAATGTGAATATTTGAATCTTCACAACCAATAATCAATTCATTAACCAAAGTTTCAACTATGTACCTTTTACTTTGTAGATTCAATTGCTCACCATTTTGATTAATGAATTCACAGATTTTATTTATAGTAGTCTCTGATTTTTCAGATAAAGATAATTCTTTTTTATAACCATCAATCTGCGCATTATAAGTTTCGAAACGCTCTTGTAATTCCATCATTTCAGCTTTTATTGTGTGGAACTCTGCTTCCATTTCCTGCTCATCAATTACTTCTTTTTTAAACATAATCTTAACTCTTTCTGCTTCCTTTCGTTTTACTTCCATTTGTTTCTTTACGCCTACTACTGCTAGCTTCAGTTCCTCAATAATTTTATCTGCGTTATATGATAAGCGTTGCAAATAATCCTGCGGATTTGAAACAACCTGCATAATAAGGGACCATAAATAATCATCAAGTTTCTCGGCACGTATTGAGCGACTAGGACATTTATTAACTGTCTTTCCATAGGTTTTGGGAATCATATTCGGACACCGATAACACTTATATTTTTCTTGCATACCGGTGGACTTGTTTACTCGCCCAGAATACGTCGTCGCCGCCCACTTTCGGCCACAATGACCACATCTTAACAGCGATTTGAGTAGATAATCATTTTTGACATTTCCCGACTGCTTGGTATTCTTTTTTCGCTGCTCTTGAGCGAGATGAAACAATTGATCTGTAATAATGGATGGTACCTCAACGAATATCCAGTCTTTTTCATCACGGATTGTGTAGGTTTTCTTTGGTGTACCGCTTTTAGTCCTCTCTCCTTTAATCTTTCTAGTGCTCCTTCGATTGTAATAATACTTTCCAATGTAGATTTCTGACTTCAAGATTCTTTGAATAGAGCTTGCACTCCAATTATCACTTTCGGCTCTCTTCGGAGTCGCACCCATTTCTACAAGCTTGTTGCCAATTTGCCTCATGGTTAAATGTTCATATACGTACCAGTGATAAATCATTTTCACCATATTTGCTTCTTCTTCATTGACGATTAGACTGCTTTCTACCCAATCATATCCAAATGGCGGAACCCGCATTGGCATTATTTTTTTATCTTTTTCAACTGCTTTGAGCCGTCCCCGTACAGTACGTTTCTTAATTAAAGACAATTCATATTGAGCAATTACGCTAATTAGGTTGAAGAAAAGTTGGCCTTCTGGTGTATTTTTGTATTCCGTGTCCACAAAAATTAGGCTTACCTGTCTGGCCTCGAACTCCCGACATATGAATAATTTATCCGTCAAGTCACGTGATAACCGGTCAGGATGGGTGATAACCACTCGTGAGATTAAGCCAGTTGCAATATCTTGCCTTAATTGGGTCATTGCAGGGCGATCGATATCCTCTCCGCTGAAACCTTCCTCTTTATATATCTTTAGGTTATTTTCAGAAAAACCAAGCTCAATTGCCTTTTTCATGCAAAGTTCAACTTGGCCATCTAAACTTGTTCCTTCTATTGCTTGCATCCCTGTCGATACTCTAGCATAAAGAGCAGTGTACATGGCTTTTCATTGCTCCTATTCTTTATTCGTGTAATACTGGTTTTTCATTTTACGCTTTAAGTGATTCATTGCATTGTAATACTCCAGCAAGCATTCACCAGTACATCGTTTTTTGTAACTCGTTTACACGGAAACATATCCCACACTAAGCAACAGACAAATTTCGTCTATACTACTTGGGTCTCTGAAAACGTCAACCTTTACAGGGCTAACTTCCCGAACCTTCTCAAACCATTGCTCCCTGATTGCTTTTGGACAGCTGTAGATATGTTCTTCAACCTTAATTCCCTCAGGACACATATAACCGTAAGTTCTTTCAAACGACATTTCCTCGCACTCCTTATAAGAACATTTGTTCGTATAAGTTTATATTGCCCTCTTTAGAAAAAAATAAACCGGCTGTCATATTCAGTCGGTTTTTTTCAAAATGTTTTTCAGTATATATTCGATAACACGCCATTTAGTATCAAGTGCTGTTTCAAGGTATTCCTCTGCGGCTTGATCATCCTTAAATTTGAATTCAGAGTAAGGTACATAGTTAAACTCATGTACTCCTTTATCCATCAAACCACCTCACTACAGTTTTATTCTGAACGTGGCTTGACCTAGTCTTTTTTTTGTTACTAAATTAGTTTCGGATTTTATGAGTAAAGCATCATGAGTGAAATTTCCTCTGGAAAAAGGCTAACTCTTCTTTTCAAATTTTTCGCAATGTCTATCTTTGTCAACAAAATAATGTTCATTTCCTCTTCTTCAACCTTCGAGAACCAACTTTTCACTTCTACAACCTATATCTTATTCAAATTTCATGCTTGATCCCTCAGATCGTGTAACTACGCTTACCCAATTTCTGAAAAATAAACCGACATTATCTACTCAGTCGGTTTGGGAAGAAGTATCCAGAAGATAAACATATCTTTTTTCTTCAACACTCTT
>JAQSXG010000681.1 GCA_029256785.1 Neobacillus sp. | reverse complement strand
TCTGTAAATGATGACCAGTACGCAGAAGCAAATAAAGTGAAATAAATAATTCAGTTGCCCATAGACAACTGTCAGATTGTAGACAAAAGGCATCCGAATTCGCTCATACGGATGCCTTTTGAATACAATCTACGCCCTTCATTTTTTAAAGGCATTTTTCTATATACCTAAACTCTTACGAAAGTATTCAAAAAGAAATTAATAGAGGGAAGCTTGGTTTCAAACGCAAATATGTAAGATGTTAGAATTAGCTTTACAACGGGGTGTTGATCCAAGGAGGATTGATGCTCTTTTTTGTTGAAGTTACTGAACTAACGGAGCGGGTTTGTTTAATAAGAGATTGGTATCATGGAGAAAAAAAGAACTCTTCCTAATTTAATTATAACATTTAAGAAATGGTTAATATAGACTTATAATTCTCGTTTACTACTGCTAAAATCAATAGAACATTAATGGTTAGGAGAGATAGAATGGGTCCTTTGGTTCTCGATTTTCAGGAAATGGAAAAAACGCAGCTTTCGCTTGTTGGCGGAAAAGGGTTAAATTTAGGGGAATTATCAAAAATTGAAGGAATACAAGTACCTGAAGGGTTTTGTGTTACAACAGTGGGATATAAAAAAGCCATCGAACAAAACGAAACGTATCATGCTTTGGTGGATCGACTAACCATGCTAAAAGTAGAAGATCGAGATCAAATTAGTGAAATCAGCATGAAGATTAGACAAATCATTATGGATGTAGAAATTCCTTCTGATGTTGTGGGCGCAGTTACTCACTATCTCTCCCAGTTTGGCGAGGAACATGCTTATGCAGTGCGATCTAGTGCGACTGCTGAAGATTTACCACATGCCTCTTTTGCTGGTCAACAAGACACCTTTTTAAATATCATTGGCGTCGATGCCATCTTGCAGCATATCAGCAAATGCTGGGCTTCCCTATTTACGGATCGCGCGGTAATCTACCGTATGCAAAATGGATTTGACCACAGTCAAGTTTATTTATCCGTTATCGTTCAAAGAATGGTGGATATCCCACAGGCTTCAGGGATATTATTTACCGCTGATCCGATTACTTCCAACCGAAAGTTGCTATCCATCGATGCCAGTTTTGGACTTGGAGAAGCACTGGTCTCCGGCTTGGTATCTGCCGATAACTATAAAGTAAAGGATCAAGAAATTGTAGATAAGATGATAGGAACAAAAAAACTGGCTATTTATGGCCTAAAAGAAGGCGGAACAGAGACCTTGCAGGTCGATCCCAATCTTCAAAAGACTCAAACCCTTACTGATCAACAGATTTTACAACTGGCACGCATTGGTAGAAGGATCGAAGCATATTTCGGCAGTCCCCAAGACATCGAATGGTGTTTGGTTGATGATATATTTTATATTGTACAGAGTCGACCAATCACTACTCTTTTCCCCATCCCTGAAGCGAATGATGAAGAAAATCACGTTTACTTATCGGTCGGTCATCAACAAATGATGACCGACCCCTTGAAACCATTGGGGATGTCGATATACCAGTTAAC
Source organism: Neobacillus sp. (assembly GCA_029256785.1). Lineage (GTDB taxonomy): Bacteria > Bacillota > Bacilli > Bacillales > Cytobacillaceae > Neobacillus. The sequence continues at coordinate 1,189 of JAQSXG010000681.1, read as the reverse complement.
ATCTTTTGGACACAGGTTTAAAGCTGGTGGATGGTTGTATGTCGATGTTACAAATATGCTGGCTTCACCTAACAGCAGAAAAACGTTATTAGATGGTATGGAACAACATGATCCGCTCAGTAAGGACGTACTTATGACCATAATAGAGCGGGATTTTATAAAATTGGTACCAAATGATAATCAAGAACAGAGTTCCGGAAAAAGCAATAAAAGTGTGTCGTCTGCTGATGCAGGGGCACAAATCGAAAACAACCCGACAATCGTTTCTGATTTGATAAAGAAAAGTCAAACATCGATAGCAGAGCTAAAACAAAACATCCAAACGAAATCTGGATCAGATTTATTTGATTTTATTCTCGAGGATATCCAAGAGCTAAAGAGGATTTTATTTGACCCACAAAGTACAGCTGTATTTATGGCTGCTATAAATGCTACATCATGGATTAATGAAAAAATGAATGAGTGGTTGGGTGAGAAAAACGCAGCAGACACGCTTTCTAAATCTGTACCAAACAATATTACTTCGGAAATGGGTCTGGCGCTATTGGATGTTGCCGATGTGTTTCGTCCTTTTCCAGAAGTAATTGAATATTTACAACGTGTAAAAGATGATCACTTTTTGGATGAACTGGTTAAGTTTGAGGGTGGACAGGAAACCCAAGAGGCAATAATTGCTTATCTTAACAAATATGGAATGCGATGTGTCGGAGAAATCGATATGACGAAAACTCGTTGGAGCGAAAAACCAACTATACTTGTTCCTATGATTCTTAGTAACATCAAAAACTTTGAGCCTAATGCCAGCAATCGGAAATTTGAGCAAGGGCGACTGGAAGCTTTGAAAAAAGAACAAGAGTTATTAGATCGATTGCAGCAATTTCCTGATAGTGAACAAAAAGCCAAAGAAACAAAAAGAATGATCGACCTAATCCGGAATTTCATTGGTTACCGTGAATATCCAAAATACGGCATGATTAGTCGTTACTTCGTTTACAAGCAGGCTTTATTGAAAGAAGTCGAACAACTAGTACAGAAAGAAGTTATTCATGAAAAAGAAGATATATACTATCTCACCTTTGAAGAACTTCGCGATGTCGTCCGCACAAATACACTGGATTACCAGATTATCAGTAAACGAAAAGACGAGTACAAATTTTATGAAAAGCTAACACCCCCACGTGTTATTACA
>JAQSXG010000680.1 GCA_029256785.1 Neobacillus sp. | reverse complement strand
TGGCTATGGTACCAAGTCCTAGTAACGATAATAAAATTAATCCCATAAAGCTAAGAATTAATCTGATTTTTATGCTCTTCTTTGTCTTATTGCCATTGCTAGTTGTATTTCTCTTACCTATTTTATTTCTTTTACCTATTTTACCACTTTCAGTTATTACTGTGCTTTCATTTAACATGATATTTTCACTTTGTAGAAATCTTTTACTTTTAAAAATGCTGTGCTTCCCGAACCTTCTCTTAACTCTTATGTTTTTATGAGTTCTTTTGTTCCTTATAAAATTCTTAATCTTTATAAAAAATCTTTTCACCGTGCTGCTCCCTTCCTATTTCTCCGTCCTGTAGAAGTAATCAATAATTTGAGACTAAAAAGTTCTCAAAATTTGCTTTTTTCCATTTATGTGTATAGGTTGCATAATGGTAGATTATAGCACAGCAAGAAATTGTAATCAATCATTTTTTTACAATAAGGTGTCAGGCACCGTGAACAAAATATGAACGGATATGTAATATCCGTTCACAATTTGTTCATGGTGCCTGACACCTTTATAGCTTGAACTTCGCAACTAAATTGTGCAGATTCAGTGCCAAACTAGATAAACTGTCACTTGCTCCTGCGATTTCTTCTACGGATGCAGTTTGTTCTTCCGTAGACGCTGAAGCTTCTTCTGCAGCTGCCGCATTTTCTTCTGCAATTGCAGAAAGGCTTTCTAAAACATCCAGAATATCCAGTCGCATCATATCCATCTCTTCCCCCGAGGTAATTAACTGTTTCACAGCCGCTATGGATTCATTCATGGATTCTGCAATTAATTTATATTTATTCTTACTATTATTAACGCTGCTTGATTGCTCTTTAGATATACCCGTTACTCTATGCATGGTTTGTACTGCATTACTGGTGTTTCCTTGTAGCTCGCTTACAATTTCATTTATTAACTTGGTAGAATTAGAAGATTGCTCTGCAAGTTTTCTAATTTCTTCCGCAACTACTGCAAAACCCCTGCCAGCATCCCCTGCTCTTGCTGCCTCTATGGCTGCATTTAACGATAACAAATTAGTTTGTGCCGCTATGGATTCAATGACACTACTTGCCTCACCAATCTTATTGGAGCTTTCATTTGTCTTCATAATTACCTGGTAGATTTCCTCTACGGCCGCTGTACTTTCCTCTGTTATTTTACTTAAGGCATCAATTTCTTTTAGCCCCTCAGACACTACATCGGTTGCTTTTACTGAAGATGAATTCACATTGCCAATATACCCTTGCACTTTTTCAATGGTTGCCCCAAGTTGGAAAGCCTTGGTGGAGCCTATTTCTGTATGCTTAGCCTGTTCCGATGCTCCCTGGGCAATTTCTTCCACGGTTTTTGCTACTTCCTGTGACGCAGTGGCTGTCTGCTGCGAAGTTGCCGTTAACTCTTCTGAGGAGGCTGCCATCTGTTCTGCGGAATTATTGATTTCTCCGATGATATTTCTGACACCATTGGTGATGCTTTGAAGTGCCTTAGCTAAATCTCCGATTTCATCTTTCATTGTTAAATATTTTGGTTTTACATTTTCGGTTAAATCAAGACCAGCAATCTTATTGGCATAGGCTACCGTATCAATCACCGGCTTAGTTATGGAATGTCCTATGAAATACGTAATGACAATACTTACAATTAGCACTAGAACAACAATCAAAATGATATAATTTTGTAATGTTACAATAGGTGCTAAGATCTCGCTTCGATTGGCAACTAAAATGAAGACCCAATCAGTTCCATTGATAGCCGAATAACCTACAAATCGCTGATTCCCATTATAAATGTATTCCCCTGTGCCATTTTTGTTGTTTAAGGCTTCCTGCAAAACTGCTGCAGTAGAAGCCATATTATTGTCACTTTTGGCCTGTTCTATTATGTTACTCTGGCTGGTTACATATTCCCTGTCTTTATGTCCAATGATAGTACCTTTTCCGTCAATGATATATCCAAAGCCTTCTTCGCCATATCCCGTATCATCAGCCATGACACTTAATACTTCCCCATCCCTACGTCCAAGAATTGCTCCTACTACTTGACCATCTTTTTTGATTGGCACTGCTTGCACTAGAACTAATTCACCTGAACTTGGACTGATGCCGAAATTAATCGCAGCATTTCCTGCCACTTATGCCTGTCTTATAGGATCCGCTTCATTTAACTGAAGTGAAGTAGCTGCGGAATAGTTCACCGTTCCGTCCATCTGCATTACCCCTATTTCTAAAAATGCAGTATGCTCCAGCATATTTTTGAGGATTGGCTGCTGCACTTTCCAATCCATACCATCCATCCCGTCTATGACAGTAATTAGCTCCAAAGTTTTCTTTTGGGTTTCTAACCGTCCTTCTTCCAATCTGGCAGCTTCAAAAGCCATTTCCGTGATTGTTTTCCTGGCCTCATTGGTGATAATATTGCTGGCGACCCTTCTGGTAATTACACCTAAAGCAATGGAAGATAATAATATTAACCCAATAAAATTCAGTATTAGTCTGGTTTTTATACTTTTCGTTTTTATACTTTTCGTTTTTATACTTGTGGTTTTCAAATTGTTCTTCGCGCTGTTATTTGTCTCCATATTTCTTCCTCCCACGTGAAATTAGTTAGTGTAAAGTTTTTTACACTTTGTTTAATTAAAAACCTTTATTTATCAAGGGTTACAAAGTTTTTTAATATAAAAAACAATGACCCCCTATTTT
>JAQSXG010000071.1 GCA_029256785.1 Neobacillus sp. | reverse complement strand
TCTGCAAACTCCTTCTCGAATTGTTTACTGTACCTTCCTGCAGTCAACCAAAAGTCTAATGAGGAGTCAACGAGACTCTTCATCTCACGTTCGTCAAATACACGTCCTCCGTATGAAAGTGAATCCTGATCTGAATTAAAAGGTTTTTTATTTTTTTTATGGAAAAGATGATAGTACGACTCAACCTTATTTAGTATCTGTTGTCTAATAATACTTTCTAGATTTTCATTCGAAAGTTGCTGGATTAGTTGGAGTTCATTAATATTTTTAGTTACTTGATGTTGTGGGTCACAAATCAAATTCATATTTTTTCCACTAATCAGCTCAAGAAATGATAACCCTTCATTATAAGTAGAAGTAGTAGCTTTTTCTTTGATAAGAAGCAGTAGACAATTTTGACTAGGAAAAACCTCAATAACAACACCCATGTTGTTATCATTATCTCTTACCAAACTCCCAATTTTAACCATACACTTGCACTCTCCTTTTTCACCTTGAAACTCCAATACTAATAGCAGATATACATAGAGATTTTATTAAATTCTAATATTATTTACATTAGTTACTGTAAAATCGTCCTTCTGGATTTTGTACTGAGACTTTTTCGGGTTTGATTTTCCATAGAAATTATCGGGAATACGAAGTGTGCACCCAACAATAAGAAATACAAATACCTCCATTCAGCAGTTGAAAGGGCAATAAATAAAAACGGCATACTGTAGAGAAAGACTAAGCAATATAAGGCGCTACCTGGAATAATCTTAAAGAAACACATCACAGCTACTAAAACCAAGAAAGACAATAAAGTGTTGAAAATGAAAAATGGAAGTGGAAGTTCCCCTTTATACCATGTTGATGCTCCAATGATTTTTTTCTCTATTCCTTCCAACCATTTCACCTTCGAGGCACTAGTGAATTTATAAGCTTCTATAGGACGCCATGAACTCTTATCGGTGTCAGCATCACGAAGCGCGTTGGTTGTTATGAAGACATTGCTTGATAGCCCCATTGTCCCCAACATCATAGCTATCCGATCTGCCAGAAATATATGCGGGTTCTGTAGACTTCGAACGAAGTAAAGCCGTTTCAAGCGAGCCTGCTCTTCCTGATTTAATTCGGACCATTTACTAATCATATAGTTAATTTTATCCGCTTGTGGTACAGGTGTATAATTTTTTTTCAATTCATCACTAGACAACCATTTATGAATGAATGCTTGATCTTCTTCTTTTGTCGGGGAAAAATAGTCTGGTGATGTATAGATCGCTGCAAGGGGAGCAACTTTATAGGTGTTAGAGAAAAAGTTGCTTACCTCTCGTGAAGTATTTATAGCAATCATCGGAGTAACAATCCAGTTTAACAAAAAGAGAATGCAACTCGCCGCAGCAAAATGCCAGAAATTTTTCCTGGGAATTAATTTAAAAATAAATAAAAGGACTGGTATTGCTACGACAAATACTATTCCATTATGTCTCAAAGTGCATACCAGAAATAATAATATCGATAGCATAATCAGTTGAGCTACGCTAAAACTCACTTGGGTATTTTCATATTTTCTTTTATAATAGAGACGAAAAATGAAAAATCCCCAAAATAGTATAATTGTATTAAAAGGAATATCTTTCCATATTGTGATATTATAAATACCTATAGGAATTGATGTTGCGAAGAGGCCCGCACTAACGATCACTATCCATTTTCTTGCCCCTTTTTTATAGCAATAGTACAAAATCATAGAGCCTAGCAGAGAAGTTGCTATTATTTGAAACAAGCCGACGATAATAGGTGAATCATACAACTGGGTTAACACCAAAACATATAAATTATAAACCCAAGGGGTAACATTTTGGAATTGGAAAGTCTTGATCTCTCGCCAAGTATAATGATAACTATCCACCGTCATTATTCCTGGCCACTGGCCTAACAACCACAGAAAAAAGACAAGAGTCGAGGCCGTGAACAAAACCCAGAAAAACCAACGATGTTCGCGAAAAAACAAATAAGATAGAGTTTTTTGAAAATTTTCTTGCCGTATCTTCCGCAAATAAGCCCAAAACCAAAAAAGTGCAGTGGTTATGAGTGCCGCGGTAAATATTTGCACCAAAAAAAGAAAAATATGGAATTTTTTCGTCTTCAATTCTACTGAATCCATGAAGATTGTTGTCCCATCGTTAGATGGTTCGGGCAAGGAAAAATTAACTGTCCCATTTCCAGACGTTACAGAAATGTCATCAACGGTAACTTTATTGTTGGAAAAAACCATTTTTAGTGCTTTGACATTCAATTGTGGAAGAGCAAACTTATTTTCTACGATACCCGAAAGAGCTCCGTCATCAAACGAAACTTTTTTTGCAATTGTATTTGCTGAGAAAAGATCTTCCGTATACGTTTTTCCATCAACTGAAACTTGAACCTTACCGGCCCATTGATGACAAAAAAAGTCGATATCGATTTTTTCGAATTTAGCTTCTATTTGAATAGTCGCACCTGGTTCCAGTATTGCCAATTTTCTGCTATCATTGATAATACTTTTCCCTTGGAAAACTGCACTATTTAAATCTATAGCATTCCCGTCCAAAAAAATATTTTCAATCCATACTTCGCTAGCTAAGGACTTAGGATTTGTTTCGGGTAGTCGGGTTATTTCGATTTTATGAAGCTTGTTATCGAATTTTTTAATGACATAAGGAACAAACGCAACACTTTCCCTCTCATTGAACCCTTCTCCAGTATCCCAGTACAATTTTGCTTTAGCTGTTTCCGACGCTTGGGTATGAATGGTCATTTCAGAAGGAAGGAAATAATGATGCGTGAAAAAAAAGTATGAAAAGAATGTTAAAAAAATTGTGACCAACAAACAATACTTCACAATAGTTCTCAAAGCTTTACCCTCCACAACTTGCCAAATTGAGTATGGTGCCTAAGAAAATTCTGGTGTTGATATGCAATTTCATCTCCTTTTGGCTTATATTAGAATCCTTAGTCTTTACATTGCAATATAGTTATGAAATTATTTTTCTCAAAACCTTCTTTGTAAAAGCTCCAAATCCCTGGGTACGAATAACATTAATGGCTTTGGATAAAATCCCCCTAGATCTTTTGATGAATTTACCAACTTTAAGTTTATCATCAAAAAAAGCATTACCGAATTCAAAAGGATCCTCTACACTAAACATCACATCATAATCCATCCGGTAAGCGATTCTTATTGAATCTTCTATTCTCTCACCGGAAGCATAACAACTGTATGACCATAATGTTTTTGATATAGAATCTGCGTTATTTGCATCATGAATTTTTGCATATTCAGAATATAGTTCTTTAAACGGATGCTCTCCTTCTGGAAGCCAGTCTCTCATGCATTTCTCTGCAGATTCTCCAAAACCTGAATAATGTATGAAACGTATAGGATCTCCCTTCACGTAATATTTACCACCCTCTTTTGTCATACCACAATTTAGTAAGGACCACGGTGCAAAATCATACCCCCTGTGCTTAAATATCTCTACATCAAAAAAACATGGAGCCAGGTCGATCCATTTTTGGTCTGTAAAGATGCCTTTTCCAATATCATCATAGCAAAATAAGTATAAGCGTTCTGCCCACCAATTAATAAAATTATGTGCTTCTTGGCTACGGTTAACAGCGAGAAATCCAAGGTTGTATACGCCATGAGCAGTACTAGATAGTTCCATATCAATATTTCCAGGATCAAGCAAATGAGGACACAAAACAATCGGACGAGTATCTAAAATTGATCTCAACTCTATGAAATCACTATAAACACAAATATCCGGATCGAGATAGATAAACTTCTGTTCTTCTGGAAAGGTTTCATATAAATAACGAAAAAATTGTCCTTTCACTGCTGTCGATGCTTCAACGATAGCATGTTTGAAAATAAATCGATTAAAGTTACCTTCCCAAGCATCTTTTGCCAAAACAATTCTATCGAAATAAGGACAATTAAAATCTGGTAATATTTCACGTTCCGTTAGACAAACAACGAACGTTGCATCAGGGATATTTTCTTTTACCGACATAGCAAGTGTGCGGGCTTTATGCAAGTAATTAGCACAAATTGAAGTATAAATTATCATCTGTATACCTCTTCTTATTTCATGATATATTTCTTAATAATTGATTTAAGAATAGGGATGCGTTTAATTTTCTCTAAAATTACAATACTTTCTTGCAAAGTTCTGTTCAAAAAAATATGCTCAATAAGAGCATCTCTCAGACCAAAAGCATATTGATCCTTGTACTTCTCATATAACACGGGGTGATTCAGGTAAATATCACGATATGTCTCTCTTACAACCTGAATGTTGGTTAAAAATTCTGTAGTGCGCGAGGTGGGCTTGATCCGGTAATGGAATAAGACTTCTGGAATTTGATGAATCTCACGACCAATCTCCAAGATTGAGAGCCAGAAGTCATAATCTTCCATACCATGTCGCATATTTGTATTAAATCCACCAACTCTTTCCCAATCCTCTTTGTAAAATACAGCTGTTACAAAAACAATATTATCTAGTAACATTTTCTCTAGAGAATAATTTGGAAGATCCCATCTTCCACTTTTCTCGCCGAATAAATCCGCATAACAGTAGACAACACCGATTCTTTCATTTTCCTCCAATATTTTAACTGCCTTTTCCACATAATTCGATTCAATAGTATCATCAGAATCCAGTGGCAGAATATATTTCCCTGTTGCTTGTTCAATACCTGCATTTCTAGCTCCAGCTGGTCGAAGCCGATTAGTTCTCAAAAGCTTCATGTTTGTATTTGCAATTCGATTTAAAATATTTAATGTACCCTCATCATCAGACCCATCGTCAATGATAATAAGTTCAATGTCTTTATAGGTCTGCGCGTAGACTGAGGCTACTGCCTCTTCAATGTACGCACCATCATTATAGCAAGGCATAATAATACTGACCCTACTCACTCGATTTCCCCCTAGTTATGCTACCAAATAATAAAACATTCATTGTCGTTTTTATGCGACGTTCTTTCACTTGCGCCATAAGATGTAGATGCTTATCCCTCGTATTTCGCAATTCATATTGCATCGTTTTTAGTTCAATCTGTGTATTTTCCAGTTCCTTCTTTGTGTTTATCAGTTCCTTCCTTGTATTTTGCAGTTCATTTTGTATATTCTGCAATTCATTCTCAGTAGTATTCAGTACTTTTTGGAGGTTTTCAACTTCTTCCTGACGTGCAAATAATTCTGCATTCATTGAGATCAGGAGAGTAGCTTTTTCATCTAGCTGAGCTTGTATGTGGGCAGAACTCTGTTGGATTTCTTTTAATTCGCCCTGTAATAACTCATTAGCAAATGTCAGTTCTTTATTAGTTTGTAAATAGAGATTTAATTCTTGCTCACGTTTCTGATAACCCAATGTCCAATCCATAATTTCACAGGAAAAATAAATCTTTAAATAACTAGCATTAGAAAAATCTCCTGTTAACAGCATTTGAGGATCAAAAGTAAAGAATTCAAACCCAGTATTCTCAATATATCTTTCTGCATTTATAGCTTTACAATCTCCAAATGATCCGTCTGTTTCAATTTTTTGTATACGGATAATGCAAGCATTTCCTTCGAGTGGATCCCATCTCAGGAGTTTCGCATTTTTTAACTTTTCCTGCAAAAATGTAACAGTGAAACCAATATCTGAATATTCGGCTTGACATTTTTCATAATCAGCATCAGTAAAGCCGTTTCCCAAATCATAGAATAAGGTACTATGCAGCACTTTCTCTTTCATCTGCTGCACCTCAGCCTGTTCGACATCAACAGAAACTGTATCCTTTGCAAGATTATATAAATCCTTTATTCCTACATATTCTTTTGCAAAATGGGATTCCCAATCTACAAAACACTCTTCAGTATTTTCATCAATATCAATTAAAGTGTGAAGCATCGATTTTGTAAAAAAACTTGCCATTTGATGATCGTCAACAAACTGCTTAAGCATACGCCACAATACAAATTCTTGGGGAACCTCGCATGGAATGTGCCACTCATAATCAATTACACGAAAACCATTATCAACAATAAAAATATTTCCTGTTATCATATCAACATTAGCATTGCCACTCCAACGAAGTTCGCGCGTACAGATAGAACCACCAAAAATTTCTCTAAACTTCTCAGATTCAGGCTGCATTTGCAATCGTGTACTAGTAAATAAAGCATCACGCACTAGGCTTATTTGAGCATTAAATGCGTCTGTATCACCACTTCTACAGGCAGTTAACAGGGCTTCCTCTAAATTTTTCCCTTTAATGTATGGAAACGAAAGATGCCCTATACTGTCTTCATGCCCTACGTTATTTTTCAACTCCCCATTTGCATAATCAAATTCACTGAATTTTTTCATGTTGGTTAAGTGCCCTGCTGCTTGTGGGCACAATGCTTGCTTGTGTACACTTACTTTATCCTTGTCGAAATATGTGCATATGCGAAAGTTTTCGTTTCGATTCGCGCTGATTTTGACATACGCTATTTCGGCGGGAATTTCATCAGGTGTAGCCGTTATTTCAACTAAAAAAGAATTAGAAAACTTGTCCATTACACCATTCTTCATTAGTGATTGATAAACATGTCTTTCTTCGAAAAGCATTGATCTTGACATATCCAAGGGATAATTCGGAACAGTAGGCACCATATCACAAACGGTAGCATCACTGAAGATTTCCGAAGGAAATTTATAATCCGGATAAGGATAGAAAAACTTTAATGGATATAGGTTAGCTTTAATTATTTCTTCTGAAAGCTCTTCTTTAGAAAAGGTTCTTACTTTTTCTCCGTTAATATAACCATTAATACCTGAAAAATATTTACCGGTATGGTCTTCTTTTGCACCAGAAAAATATTTTAATCCAAGTCTATTTTCGATAGCTAACAGCATCCGACCATTAGATTTTAAATGTTCTGCCGAATTCCTCAGGAAATCCTCATACGGCTTATTACTTTTAATCATATAAGCGGCATATTCCAACACACCATTAATAATTACATAATCAAATTTCCACTCAGAAGGAATACGTTGGAAGTCACTAACTACAATCTCTAGGTTATGATGATGCTTATGACGCTCATAATTTACAATTGCCCTTTTTTTGGTTAACTCAACAGCAACAACTTTACTCGCACGCTCACAAAGAAGACCTGTTAATGCACCACAGCCAGCACCGATTTCCAAGATAGTGCAATTGTCTTTGAATGGAAACCAGTTGAGAATGTTATGCCGGAGATGGGACAAGTGGTAAACGATAGGCCACCTTCCATCTTGATACCAATCGTACTTACCGCTTTTAGCATATTGGAGCAACTCATGTTCTATGTCGCCATCGGTATATACCTCTTCAGCACTTGGCTCATAATAATCAAGATTAAGTTTTATCATATTACTTCCTCCTAACCAGTGTATGGGTTTATCCCATTCTACGTCTCTTAAGGGAGGATTCGTCAGGTTGACCAATATCATAATGGACTTGAAGATCAGAAATAACGTCATCGATTACTTTGAACGACTTTATGGATGAATAGGAATCAATTTCAGTCAAAAATATCCTGTCGTCTAAGAACGAAAAATAGTAGGGAACTCCCGTAAGTGATAACACATCATTCAGGTCCTCAAAATTGTTATCTTGCAAATCATTCAAATCCTTAACTCTGACTAATCTAGGCGCTATATCTCCTGCACCATTTTGATAAACACTAAGATAGAAATAAGATCCAATCTTAGCAATGTCATTCATCCCCTGCAATTCAAAAGGGACGTTATATTCTTTAATCAAGGTAAAGGACAAATCTGTAGCTTTAGCAATAATTATTTTACCTGGACCAGAAACAAAGTAGATTTCCTCATCAATCAAACTAATTGCTCTGACATATGCCGTATTTAAGTAGTCCACTTTTAGAATCTTTTCAATGACAACTTCATTTCCTATATTTTTCAAAACAAATACTTGTTGTGAGGATGCGGCAATTCCATAAAAACTTTTATTTTTCAAATCATAGACTAGCTTATTGGGTTGACTTCCTATATTCCCAATTACTTGGGATTCCACAAAAGATGTTCCCTTTCTTCGCAAAACTTTTACCCTGTCGTACTTGGTATCCTCAACTAAAAATACTTCACCGTCACTCACAATTGAATGTGGATTACTATAATTTACATTGATTGTCTTCCAATCTTTTATTGGATCAGTTAAATTATCATTATGAATGACACGATGATGCCAACAATCGACGATAAAGTAATCTTTATTGTATTTTGCAATAAAAGTAGGTGAATATAACTTTTCGCGATAACTAAACGGATTTACCGGTGCTGGCTCGCTCTTGCCACCTTTTGCATGACTTATATATGCATTACATACCTCTTCCATATTTCCGATCATTTTTATTTCCCCATGATCCAACCAGATTACACGGGTACATATTTCACGAATCTGTTCAATACTGTGAGAGACTAGAATAACCGTTGCCCCTCCGTTTATCAGTTCTCTCATTCTTGAGGCGCTTTTTTGCTGGAACTGAGCATCTCCTACCGAAAGGATCTCGTCAACAATTAAAACATCAGGATTTACGAGTGTTGCAATGGAGAACGCCAACCGAGCTGTCATACCAGAAGAGAAATTCCGAATCGGAATTTCCATAAAATCTTGTAATTCAGAAAACTCAACGATTTCATCATATTTTTCAGTTAAATGCTGTTTGGAGTATCCCAGCACAGCGCCATTAAGAAATATATTTTCCTTTGCTGATAAATCCATATCAAAGCCTGCACCCAATTCCAACAATGGCGCAATATTCCCCTCCACCTTTGCATTGCCCAGAGTAGGAGACAATATTCCTGATATAATTTTAAGCAACGTGCTCTTTCCCGCTCCATTGCCACCGATAAGGCCAACTACTTCACCTTTTTTTATTGAAAACGATATATCTTTAAGAGCAATGAACTCTTTATATTGAAGTTTGCCTGTGATTTTTTTTAGCATATATTCCTTGAGGCTCATTATACGATCATTCGCCATACGAAATTTCATAGATACATTATTCAATTCAATCAAAAGTATCATTCTCCCTACAAATTCAAAATAAATTTATTTTGGTTTCGTTTGAATACAAATATCCCAATAGCAAGCGATATGAGTGCAATCAAACCACAATAGACCCAAGCCTTTAGAACAGGAATGCCCTGGTATAAAATAATAAATCGGAAAAATCTTATAAAATGGTACATCGGATTAAATTTCATTACAGTCATCATATATGATGGGAGAATACTTTCAGGGTAGAATATTGGCGTTAAGTAAGTCCAAATAGTTAATCCAATACTATACAGAAATTGCGTATCTCGAAAAAAAACCATCATAGTGGATAAAATCAAAGATACACCCATAATAAAAATAAAAAGACAAATTATTACATATAATATTGCAAAATGAGCAAGGGTGATATGCATGCCAGTAAAAACAATGACTAAATACAGAGCCAATAAGGAGAACAAAAAATTAACACCACTCGATAAAACCCTTGAAAATGGATAAATATACTTTGGAATGTAAACTTTGTTTATAAGTGATGCATTTTGAATAATACAGGTCATAGATTGAGAGGTAGCATCGGCCATATAGTTGAACATAACAATACCGCTTAATAAATAAACAGAATAATTTGGAATATCGAAGCGAAATAATGTAGAAAAAACCAAATACTGTACAACCATTATTAAAAGAGGATTTAAAAGACTCCAAAAAATTCCCAATACTGATCTTCTATACTTTGTTTTAAAATCCCTTTTAACTAATTGAGAGAGAAGAAAACTATACTTATATTGAAAAATTCCTTTATTAATCATGTATAAACCTCACATTTTTTTGTGTTTTCAATTTTTTTACTATAGTAAAAACACTATCTTCATTTACATAAAAATTCGCCCTCCACAGTAAAAATCTTAATTAAATGAGGCATGAAGTCGGATCCTGTCAAAAGTCATTTTATCAAACTTGCATTACAAATACTACCTCATAAATAATAGGGAATACAATAACAATACCAATATAAACATAGGTCAGACGGCTTTTCTTTACTATCTTCTTTTATAACTCACAAAGGTTTGATAATATTAATGTAATAACAAAGGAGAAGAAACGAGGTTATTATACAAGTATGAGCAAACCTGTGTATGGTAAAAGCAAAAGCTCAAAAGCACAACTGTCGACTCCCGAAACAACTTCAATGATCTACTGGCTAACCTTATTTTTTGTCGTATTCTTTTTATTCTTCTCAGCCTTTCAAACCGCCCTCTTCAATGGAGAGTCGAATCAAGCTTATGTCGTAAACTCTTTTGAGCGGCCTATAATCACTGCAGTCTTATGGTGCTCAATCATCTTGTTGCTTGCTGCCGTTTATTTATTCAAGCGTTGGAGCCTGAAGAATCGTACAGATATTTTGTCGCTTTTTGTTTGGCTAATCCCATTAGTTTACGTACTTTCCTCTTTTTCTGCGGCTTCTGCCCATTTATCGACAAAAATGATTCTACTGCAGGTGCTTTATGCCACTTTTTTTATTTTGGGCATATACTTAACTAAGAATAAATTGGGGAATACGATAATAATTACTTCCATTATGGCCTGCGGATACATCGTTGTCATTTACGGCATTCTCAACTTGCTAGGAAACGCATATTCTAGGGACGGAGTCATGCTTACGGATCAAGGCTTGCGTATGACCTCGGTTTTCCAATATGCCAACGCCTATGCTGCTTTCTTGATGGCGCTTCTTTTCGCCTGCCTATATTTGCTTATTCACTCTCGAGCTTGGTACGCGATAGCCTTGCATAGCGTAATGCTGATACCGATCCTATTATCGTTTTTTCTAACATTGTCCCGCGGCGGCCTTGTGGTGCTTCCAATCATCTTACTGCTCATCTTGCCGTTTATCTCGTTAAAGAAACAGCTGCTATACATTCTTTATTTGGCCTTACCTTCACTGGCAGCACTAGCCATTACGGATAAAATGGACTCCCTTGGGAATGATATCGTAAAAAGGGTGCTGGCTACCCGAACAGCGAACAACAATGTGACTCTTCTGGGGCTGGGCGACCCTAAGGTAATGGAGGGCTGGCTGTACTTCTTGATCACCACCTTTTGTCTTGGGGCAGTCGTTACAATTCTCCATAAATTATTAGGTGTTCGTTTTCTTGACAGATCCGTTTCATGGTTATCCTTCAAATTTTCAGCTTTTGTAGTACCTGCTGTTACTGTACTTGTCGGTCTGTTTGGTATTTATATTTTGGTTAGTGATTCACCGATCCGAAAGATGCTACCCGACACTTTGGAACAACGCATTGCAAACATAAATTTCGAGCAGCACAGTGTCCTGGAAAGAGCAACTTTCTACAAAGACTCTTTCAAACTGATCAAGGATTATCCTGTTCTCGGTGCCGGCGGAGGCGGATGGGCTGCCTTATATGAGAAGTACCAGAATAACCCATATACAAGTAGGCAAGCGCACAATTTCTTCCTGCAGTTCTGGATTGAAGTAGGTACACTTGGCATCCTAATACTCACTCTCTTTTTGATCTACATCTTGTATCAATACATTCGCAGCTATATAAAGGGAGACGAGACATCGAGGAATAGCAAATTTGTCTTCTACATTGTTGTTGTTTCTCTGCTTGTCCATAGCACCATCGACTTTGAAATGAGCTATGCCTTTATCGCCGCTCTTGTCTATCTTTGCTTAGGCGGTATGGTATCAGGAATTTCTTCGGATGAGCTGGCTTTTACCAAGCGTCCGTATATAACAAAATTCCGAGTTACGTACCCTATCATTTTGGGCGCAATCGGGGTTACAACTTTTATTTTCTCGGCTGTACAATTAAGTGCCAATAATAAGTATTCCCTTTCGTTGAAAAATGCCGCTTCCCAAAAGCCGTTGCAAGACGTTATGACCCCACTTAACGAGGCACTGGAACTGCAACCGAATCATCCGGATTACGTAGCCACTAAGGTAGGCTTTCTAACCCAATTGTATAACCAGAATAAAGATGAGAACATATACAACGAAGCTGTAAAGTTGCTACAAGATTCAAAACTCAAGGAAACCAATAACAAGGTTCTATTCGGACAAGAGCTTCAGTTATACACCATTAAGAACGATCAAGCCAAGATTGCTGCGCTTGTTAGCGAAGGACTAAGCAAATTTCCATGGGACAACTCCTTGTATGAAAGAAATGCAACTTTGAATTTAGTGCAGTATGATCAAGCAAGAGCTACCAATAAACCCACTGCAAACCTGTATGGCGATCAAGTTTTGGATACTTACAACGCCGCATTGCAAAAGGTAAAACATTTGGAAACCTTGCCCAAGGGGCAATTGCAAGGTGCTTCTTTTATATTAACCCCGAATATTCTGACCCCGGCTGCACAAGTTTATTTTTCACGAGGTGAGTTCAGCTCCTCTGAGAATATTTTGAAAGGTTCTATTGGCGGTAACATCGATGATGCTAGCACGCAACTCATAGTCAGACTCTATCTCGCCTCCATCATGAAGCAAGGAAAGTCCGATCAGGACCTCTACAACAAACTTATCGCCAAAAACCCTA
>JAQSXG010000070.1 GCA_029256785.1 Neobacillus sp. | reverse complement strand
TTGGTGGAGCCTAGCGGGATCGAACCGCTGACCTCCTGCGTGCAAGGCAGGCGCTCTCCCAGCTGAGCTAAGGCCCCATGAGATGTTAATAAAGAATGGTCGGGAAGACAGGATTCGAACCTGCGACCCCTTGGTCCCAAACCAAGTGCTCTACCAAGCTGAGCTACTTCCCGAAATAAAATTGGTGCCGAGGACCGGAATCGAACCGGTACGGTAGTCACCTACCGCAGGATTTTAAGTCCTGTGCGTCTGCCAGTTCCGCCACCCCGGCATTGTGATTGGAGCGGAAGACGGGATTCGAACCCGCGACCCCCACCTTGGCAAGGTGGTGTTCTACCACTGAACTACTTCCGCACGATTAACTATTTTACTAACTTCGCAACTTGTCAGCAGCGACAAGATTTATAATACAACGTATCTCGACAAAAATCAACTATTAATTTGAAGATTTTTTTGATGATAAAATTATTTTAAAATAGCAAAAAATATTTATTACTATCCAACCCATTCTTTACACAATCAGAATAGATTAATGTTAGATGACCAAAAAAGTTAGGTTGATATCTGTCTTTATGGGAAAAAATACAAATAGTGATGAATTATAATAAGGAGATGATGTTGGGTTGGAATTTTTCATGAAGAAAAAAGATGAGGAAGATACTTCGATTTATCAGCCAGAAAAAAGCCAATTAGAGAACAACGGTGAGGATCTACCCGAATATGATGTCCATGGAACCGCACTAAACGTGCTTTCCTAAAAAATAACCCTTTGCACATATTGAATGCAAAGGGTTATCTCTTATCTTTTTATAGCCTTCAGAACGATTGCTTCCCCTTGAAATGAAATGATTTTCTCATCCTCGATAATAATTTTAAATTTATCTTTTACTTTTTGACTTGCATCGAGGATGTACTGTGTTAGTTTATCTTTTTCACTTACAGAAAGTTTCATTCGATTACACCATGGCTCATAGTGGAAGGTTTTTTCAAAGCGATGCCATTCAAACACTTCAAAACCACTGCCTTCAAGCATCTGTATCCACTCTGTTTTTTTCCAAGCTCGAAAATGACTATAGTCTCTTACTTTTTCAATCGTATTATAAAACAAATCAAATTCATCATCCTCTGGAACCACATTATCATCTAAAAGAAATTGACCATTGGATAGTAAGACTCGATGTGCCTCATCAATAAAGGATTTTACATTTGGAAAATGATGCGGTGCGATCCGGCACGTAACAATTTCAAAAGATTCATCAGAAAATGGGAGCATCTCAGCATCACCTTTTACAAAAGTCACATTTTGATGACTATTTCCTTTAATGAATTTTTCTGCTGCCTCCAGCATCTCTTGGGTTAGGTCCACAGCAGTAACCACTTTTACTAGAGGTGCAAAGGCATTTGCCGTATGCCCACCCCCTGTTGCCACATCAAGTAATCGTTCTTCACCTGTCATCGCTGCCATCTCTACCAGCTTTAACAGGTCCTTCCCATCTTTGTGAATCGAACTGGTAACATAGGAATCTGCACTTTTACCAAACTGTCGTTGTACATCCTTTTTAATTTCCAATATTCATCACCTCATAACTTCACTTTACACCTTGAAGGTGATAAATAAAATGACAGGTTTTTTATCGATAGTAATAAGGAAAAGTTATCAACAAAAGATTATTTAAACTCCACTAAAACTGGACAATGATCACTACCCATAATATCACAGTGAATATCTGCATTTGTTAAACGCTCACTCAAGCTTTTTGAAACAATGAAATAATCAATCCGCCAACCAATATTTCGCTCACGCACCTTAGCCATATATGACCACCAAGAATAGGCACCCTCCTTATCAGGATAAAAGTGGCGAAAACTGTCCACAAAGCCTGCTTCTAATAAGCTAGTCATCTTTCCGCGTTCTTCCACCGTAAAACCTGAATTACCAAGGTTGGATTTTGGATTTCTTAAGTCAAGTTCACTGTAAGCCACGTTTAAATCTCCGCAAAAAACAACTGGTTTCACTTGATCAAGTGCTTTTAGATGTTCAAGGATTTGATCTTCCCATTCAAGACGAAAGCTGAGCCTCGCTAAATCCCGCTGAGAATTGGGTGTATAAACATTTACTAAGAAGAATTCATCATACTCTAGTGTAAGGATTCTCCCTTCACTTTCAGAGTGAGATTCCCCTAAACCATAGCGCACGCTAATTGGTTCTACTTTCGTAAACACCGCCGTACCAGAATACCCCTTTTTCTCAGCATAATTCCAATATTGATGATAGCCTTCTAGGTCAAGACTTATTTGCCCTTCCTGCAATTTTGTTTCCTGGACACAGAAAATATCTGCATTCACTTCATGAAAGTAGTCTAAAAACCCTTTTTTCACACATGCTCTTAGGCCATTTACATTCCAAGATACAATCTTCATACGATTTATTCCAACTCCCTTTTAGGACAATCTCTATTTTATGATAGATATCTTAACATAAAAAAAGGCAACCTGCAGTTGCCCTGATTCACTGTACAAAATACTGTTCTGTTAATTTTCCGTCAAACAGTTCAGAGACGGGGACAATTTTGATATTCCGCTTTTTAAATTCATCCATTGCCCGGAATACTCCAACTGAGCACACTTTTCCAGTCACTCCTACATGACCAATAGCAATGCCTGAACCCTTGATTTCAGTTACTTTTGCTAGTCTAATCATCTGCTTTCTCACATGTGCGGAGGATGAGATGTCATCCAAAAACACATCTCGACTAAGAAGAGGTACACCTAGTTCTTTTGCAATCTTAGGGAATTTGGTCCCAGGGCTTGTACCGCTATCGACAATGAATAGTTTCTTTTCCTTAGCCACTTCCACAATCGCACGCACAATTGCTTCATTTTCAACGGCAAGTGAACCCATATGATTATTCATTCCAACAGCATACGGTACATTTTTTAACGCTTCTTCCACCCTTTGTTTTACTTCTCGAGGGGAAAGGTCAACGGTAATTGGTTTTGGACCAAGCCAAGATCGTTTTCCACGTTTCGGTTGCATCGGTAAATGTACCATCACCTCAAAGCCATTCCTATGCGCCCATTCAGCATGTTTCGTCGAGTTCTCAGTAAAAGGCATGACGGCAGCAGTAATCGGAATGTCACCTTCTAAAAAGTCCTGCACCCCTCCACTACCACCACCGAAGTCATCAATAATTATTGCCGCTCTAAGTTGCTTCATTTCCTTATTCTCAGCAGAAACTGGCGTCAGCAAAAAGCAAAATAGTACCGGAATCAGTAATAGTACAAACCTCTTCATAAAATCCCCCTATAGCTAATTTTAAGGTTAATTTACCCTCCCAGACCTGAATCATTCCCGAAAAACTCCATAAAAAAAGAGCCTTGGGGGCTCCTTCACTTTAAGCAACTACTGTTTTCTATTCGTCCCAAACTTCTACCTTTTCCATAACGTCACCATTTCTCATGGCTTTTGCTGCTTCTAGACCAGAAGTAACCTTACCAAATACAGTGTGAACACCATTTAGGTGTGGCTGTGATTCATGAACGATGAAGAATTGGCTTCCGCCAGTATCTTTTCCTGCATGTGCCATTGATAATGCTCCAGGTACATGAGTATGCGGATTTCCTTGTGTTTCACATTTAATTGTGTAACCAGGACCACCTGTTCCACGACCTTCAGGGCATCCACCTTGACTTACGAAGCCAGGAATAACACGGTGGAAGTTTAATCCATTATAAAAACCATCTTTAATTAACTTTTCAAAGTTTGCAACCGTTCCAGGTGCTTCATTCGGATATAATTCAAATTCGATTTTTTCTCCATTTTGCATAAGTATACTTCCTTTTTTAGCCACTACAAACATCTCCTTTTATGTAAAAAATTCATTTTCATCATACACTTTTCAACAAAGAAAAGAAAGTTTTGGGATTTATTTTCTACAGGTTATTAATATTTTCCTCGTGTTTGTGGTAATATAAAGATGCCCCTTCCGAACATTCGCTTGTTGCGGGACACTTAACCACTGTACGGACGGAAGGGGTAGCTGGTGTCACTTTGTGTCATCATCACGAAAAGCCGGGACATTATGTCCTGGCTATTTGTTTTAGGCTCTTTTCTCAAACTTTGTTGCTATTTAGAACTGGATTATGGGTCATTAAGCTTTTTTCTCCTATATAAGGCGGATTTTTTAGAGAAAAGAGCTTGTAAACTTTATTCGAAGTGCCAAATAGCTATTTAAACGTAAAAATCGGCTTTTGGGTTTTTACAACAATCTTTACGAGAACAGCCTTGTTTTATAACTTCCTTTTATTGCTCCATTGGAAGAATTGATAAATGAACGTTAAGAATATGAGATAGCCAAAAAAGGTATACATATGCTTCCAATCATTCGAATGAATAAACCAGCCAAATAATTCAAAAAAGCGTTCACTAATCGGCATCACAAGGCTTATAAAAATTATCAAACCCACGCGGCCCCACTTATTAATCTGATTCATGAAATAAAGATAGATGGTAACAATTATTGGAAGAGCTACAAAAGTAAAACCAATATGAATGGAAAAAATCTCAGGAAATGGACGAACCGGGAACATGTATATTTGTTTCCCTACCAAATAGAGGTCCAGGTATGTCCCAAGGAAACAAGCCAAAATAACTGCTGGACCATAGGCTTTAATCCAAAATAGAAATGACTTTTTTTGCAAGTGCGGCAAGTTCAAATCTTTCAAGTGTTTTGCAGTATTCATTCTCAATCTCCCCGTCAATGGTTTCATTATTTTCCGTGAGATAGCTTATAATTTTCCAATCCTTAAACCAATCCCCCTGTTCAGCGTCTTGCTGATTCACATCTTTCCAAGCGGATGAAAGATCAGGACTATATACTCTCCTTGCCCCACGTCTCAACTTGCACGATTGTAAGCGGAGCTGATAGGAAAATCCAGGAATCCCTTCATTAATATTATTAAAGAGCTGCGGCCAGTAATTTTTTCTAGAACCCGTATGCGGTTGATTTTTTGCCCACTCTAGCGTCAGCTTCACTGCCTCCTTGTTTTGAAAAAGAATCGCATACAGCCTTTTACCAAGGAGAATGCGCTCATTCAGTGACCCAAATTGATGCACGGTTTGTCCAGCCAACTTCACTCTCCGATTTTTTACATATGGAAATAAAATGTGATTAAACGAAAACAAATCCTGCAGCTTAAACTCCAGGGTATTAAACACCTCCTTTTGATAAACAGGATTTTGAATCACTCGTTCTTCCAAATAACTTTGTTCATTAATAATAAGTGCAATTGTAAGGATATTCGTATTTGGCACTTTCCAATATTGATCCCAAATCGTTTCCATAAAGACAGAAATATTTAGATGAGGTAATAAATAAAAGAGCGGTTTGTTTCTCTTGATACTTTCCTCGTAAATGATCAGTTGGGGATAAGCATCCTGAAAAATAAGCCAATTCCCTCGTTCCAATAATCGGAAAAAGTCAACCCTCTCTTTTTTCGATAAAATGCGTGTAAGAAAATCACCTTTTAGATCGGTCATATTCCAACCTGCATTTCTTGACACCATATGTGCTAAGAACGCCCAGTGAATATCCTGATGTTTTATATAAAAATCAAGATAGGCTTTGGTCCTTGTGACATTGTTTTGATTAAGCTCAGCAGTCTTTTCTTTTACCCCATTGATAAATTTCAGATCAACTTCCGACAAGTTTGTTTCCGACACCTCACCTGTTTTTTTGGCTTTTCTTTTTAAATCATCCTTTATTCTGTCTAGCAACGGTTTCTCACGGTTCTTTAGAAAAATAATGACACAGGCCTCCCTTATGAATTCTCTTTCCATCAATGGAACATGATAGATAAGAAAAATGGGATAGTACTGATGCTTATATGATCATTTTATTACGAACATTGGAAATAAATGATGAAGAATTAATTAAGGGTCATTGTGAACAGATATTCAGCAAGGGGAAAGTCTTCCTCCTCTCAAAGGAAATTCACATAAGAAAAACGACGAAGTAAATCTTCCGTCGTTTTTTATTTATAATATCTCATTAAGCTGCTTGTAGATTTCTACAATCTCTTCTATTTTCATTCGAACTAGACCGCTTGATGATGGTGCTACAAAATCAATTGTCCCAGGAACAACTGCCTCTTCTTGCTTACCCCATGGCACCTTTTTCCGTCCGCTATACTCTTGATAAACGCCTTTACCAACAAAACACACTACTTTGGGTCTTAGCCTGTCAATTTTGTTACGGAGGATTACCTTTCCCTCTTGATATTCCTCTTTCGTAATCTCATCTGCCGCTTTTGTGGGTCTAGCGACAATATTTGTAATCCCAAGCCCTATGTCTGGAAGAAGATGATCTTCTGAAGCTGCATATTTTCTCGGAGTAATTCCCGCTTCATGTAATATTCGCCAAAAACGATTGTTTGGATTGGCAAAATGTGTTCCAGTTTCACTTGAACGAATACTTGGATTAAATCCGACAAATAGAATATTCAAACCTTCCTTTATCTAATCATTTACTTGTTTCAAAGTACATTCCCTCTATTTCTATTAATCATTTCTATGAGCATATCGTAATTCTTAATATTCTACAAACGCTCCTCGTCTACAGTGGGGAGAGAGGTTATGAATGTCACGAGTAACCCAACAATTGAAATGATTAGCAATGAATAGAGTAACCTTGGCTCTTGAAGTAAAAACAGAGCGGTAAGGATAAGAATCGTGTCCATCGCAAAAGCAATTAAACCTACATTAATCTTTGACCATTTTGCAAGTAACAAAGCAAGCAAGTCCATTCCGCCAGGGCTGATTTGATTACGTAACATTACTCCAATTCCAACGCCAATACATAGTCCACCTAAGATAACACTACTAATAATCGGTAATTGAAAGACCCCATTTAACGGTATCAGTACTTCCAGCATGAAACCTGAAGTAATTGCACCAATTACGCCGTAATAAAAATAAGAAGGATCTGCTTTTAACGCAATTAGATAAACGGGTAAATTTAACACGATAAGCATCAAACCAATTTTCAAACCCCATAAATAATTTAAAACAAGACTGATGCCAAACATTCCGCCATTGATTAAGTGAAAGGGAACAATAAAGCTATTTACGCCAATTCCTATCATCGTACTTCCGAATCCGATAACCGCCAGTTTTTTAAGCATTTTAGCCATCCCTTGTCCAAATTTCCTATTACACTTATATGTGGGAATAATGGAAATCATGCAGGAGGAAGGATTTGTACAACAAAAATAGAGCCGTAAATCGCGGCCCCGTTTTGTTTTTTATAAGGTATTATAAATATTTTCACATTCTTCACCTGTAGGTTGATAAAAACAGTGTCTCTTGAACCTGGCAACTAGCGGCTGATCGTAC
Source organism: Neobacillus sp. (assembly GCA_029256785.1). Lineage (GTDB taxonomy): Bacteria > Bacillota > Bacilli > Bacillales > Cytobacillaceae > Neobacillus. The sequence goes on along the minus strand of JAQSXG010000070.1, from coordinate 5,277 downwards.
CAGTTTTGTGGACAATCACCCTCCGGTCTAAAATACCAAAGAGAGAATTTAGCTGGCCATATCCTCTCACCCGCTACCGCCCTACGCGCCAACCGTCTTTCCGACTCCCTAGGCTTCTGATAAAAATAGCCTTTTTTTGTCGCTTCAAAGGCATGCGGCTGATAAATCATTTGTTCAATTGTCCGAAGACCTTTAAAGTCAGAGCAATTAGCCCGGATTCGATTAATCCCAACATTTCCGACCATTAGCATACCCTGATCGCCTTCAGCTTCTGCCTCTGCTCTTAGTAATCTTGCTAAAAGGTCAATATCCGCAGACCTCGCTCTTACTACGGCCATCACGTCACCCCCTGATGTGTGTTCACCTATATCATATTCATTAGGGTAGAGGTGTTGACCGAATATTTCAGTTGTCTAGTTTGATTGCTTAGACCACTTCGTCAAGCTGGCTATAAAGTTGGTCTCTTTCCTTCTCTTTATTCTCTAATTCCAAATAAAACTTTTGCAAAAGTTCAAGATCGATAACAGATTCCATTTGCTGCTTTAACAAATAAATTTCTGCTTCAATTTCCTCTAGCTTTTGTTCGAGGTTTTCCAATTGTACGGCATTCTTTTCCGGTTTCTTATTTAGTTTCGGTTTGGTTTTAACTGTTTTAGCAACCTCTGGAACAATTTCTGCAATTGTTGTTTGTATAGTAAGCTTTTCTTTCGCCCAATCATAATTGCCGTCAAAAAAGTGAATTTTTCCATCTTCAATCCAATAAATTTTCTCAAACAATTTATTTAGGAAATAGCGGTCATGTGAAACAGCTACGATCGTCCCATTGAATTGTTCCAAGGCTTCTTCTAAAACCTCACAGGAATCAATATCAAGGTGGTTTGTTGGTTCATCCAAAATAAGAAGATTGATATCCTGATACATTAACTGCGCAAGCCGGAGCCGCATTCTTTCTCCACCGCTCAATTGACTGACCTTACGAAAAACGGCTGGACCGTAAAATAGAAAACGAGCTAAAATATGTCGTGCTTCACCTTCATTAACAACCACCTCTGAGCGAAACACATCAATTACCTGTTCCTCACCTAGATCATTAAATACGTGCTGTGATAGGTAACCAATTTTCACGTTGCTGCCAACCTTAATCAGTCCTGAGTCCACCTCACACTCTTTAAGAATCATTTTGATAAGCGTGGATTTACCCGTCCCGTTCTCACCAACAATTGCTGTCCGGTCCTTGTATTGTATAAGCATATTTACTTTTTCAAAGAGTTTCCTACTTCCATAACTCTTCGATACATCCTCCATCACAATCACATCTTTACCGCTACGATCATTTGCTTCAAAATCAATGGACATTTTTTTCACATCGATTTTCGGTCGATCAAGCTTTTCTATTCGATCAAGTGCCCGTTGCATGTTAGTCGCACGTTTATGAAGCGCAGCACTTGGTGGATTCGCCCTGTTTGCCCAATCTCGGAGCCGTTTGATTGCTTCTTTCATTTTCTTTATTTTTCGTTGCTGTTCCTGAAACTCTTGGAATTCCCTTAAGAGTCTTTCTTCCTTTTCTTTGACATACCCACTAAAGTTTGAATGATAGAGTTCAATTTCTCCATCCTCCATATCGAGCACCTTGGTTACAACCTCATCCAAAAAGTAGCGATCGTGAGAGACCAATATGATTGTTCCTGAATACTCTTTCAGGAATTTACCTAGCCACTCAATCGCCATTAAATCAAGATGATTAGTAGGCTCATCTAACAACAACATATCGGGCTTTTTTAATAAACTCAAACCAAGGCCCACTTTTGTTTTCTCTCCACCACTTAATAGGGAAAACGGCTTCTCAAGTAAGTCTGTGATTTTTAGACCGTTGGATACCCGATCCAATTCGGCATCGATTTCATATCCCCCATTTAGAATAAAATCATCCTGTAGCTTCCCATATTGATCAATGAGCCGCTGAAGATAATCTGGGGCAAGTTCTTGGCTCATCTCCATCTCTAATTGTTTAAGTGTCTGTTCCGTCGTTAGTAGTTGGTCAAAAGCTGTTTTTAGTACATCCTTTACGGATAACTGCCCGAAGTCAGGAATTTGTGCGAGATAACCAATTTTCAATCCCTTTTTCCAATGGATAACCCCTTCATCAACTGTGTCGTGATTTGCCAGTAACCGCAATAACGTGGTTTTCCCGCAACCGTTACGGCCAACCAAACCGATGCGACTCCCCTCATGAACCTCAAAGGATAAATCCTTAAAAATGATATTTCCACCAAATGATTTTGCTATATGATTTACACTGCTTACGATCATGTTCATTCTCCTTTTTTTGAACACTCTCTATACAAAAAAAGCCACGGGCATCTAAAGATACCCGTGGCAAGAAAAAGAGTACGTCCTTGCACTCTTATATGGGTAAAGAGATGTGTTTTCGTTCTATATTCATTAGATTGTTTTGAAAAAAGGACAGACTACCCCCTTTGAAAACCACACCATGAAAAATTGCACGGCACAAACATAGGGCACGGGTCCATTGCACACGTACAAAATTAGAACGTTTCATCTCTTCACACCTCCGTTTCGATTCAAGTTATTTTTATTTTAAATAGTTATCGCACACAATGCAAGCCTAATTTTTCTGACTTGTCTAAAAAGAGTCACAAAAAAGGGCAAACTGCTATTTGCCCTTTACTTTGCTAGCTTCACTGTTAAATTGATCATTTTTCCATCACGATTTACTTCCATCTTTATTTCATCACCATTGCTGACCTTTGTGTATAAAAATTTCCGTAGTTCTGAAGAGCTTGTAATCTTTTCGCCATTCATTGTGACAATCACATCTCTCGCATGTAAACCAGCGTTTGCTGCAACAGAATTTGCCTCAACCGTTGTGATCATCACCCCTTCTTGGACATTCGTTGGCCAATAAAATTGCGGGATTTGATCTAAATCCATGAGTCCAACACCAAGATATGGTCGCTCAATTTTTCCATTTTTAATTAATTCATTAAGAACGGGGATGACATCATTACTTGGGATAGCGAAACCTAATCCCTCCACACCACTTTCGGAAATTTTTGCACTATTAATACCAATGACTAACCCTTGAGGATTAATTAATGCTCCACCACTGTTTCCAGGGTTAATCGCTGCATCTGTTTGAACAACATTGGTTTCCCAATTTCCCGCAGAAGTGGCGATCGGAATCGAGCGATTCGTTGCACTAACAATTCCTGAAGTTACCGTTCTTGACAGATTGAGTCCAAGTGGATTTCCAATCGCATACACTGGATCACCTGGACGAATCGTTGAGGAATCACCAAACTCAGCGGTTGCTGTCACATATTTCGCATCAATTTTTAATACAGCTAGATCGGTCAATGCATCAGTACCAACAACTTCAGCAGTTGTCTTTTCTCCATCAAATAAGGAAATCTCTAGCTTTGAGGCACCTTCCACTACGTGATTATTCGTAACGATATAGGCAATATCTTTATCTTTTTTAAAAATAACCCCAGAACCAGAACCTCTTTGAATGCCTTGAGATGACTCAGGTATTCCGTAAAAACCACCACTTTGCTGTTGCTGGATATTGGTAATTCCAACAATTGTTTTCGAAAGTTGCTCAACCGTATCTGCTAACGATGTAGATGTGGTAACTGAAGTCGGTTGAGCTGCTACAGGTTTTCCTACCTCCGTTGCTTTTTGTTGCGAACTACTAATCACTTGATTATCTGCAATTGGTTGGAAGTTTTTCATATAATCAGTGTGTGGAAGCACGGTTAATGTTAAAACGGAGCCCACCACTCCAGCTGCTAGAATAGATGCAAATCCTTTAATATTTTTCTTAGTTTGACTCTTATTTTTCTCCATTCGGTTAGTTATGCTAGATTCATCCCCTGTGAATCTCTCAGTTGAAATTTCTTTCATCTCTATTTCAGGTTCTGATGCCATTGATATCCTTTCACCGGGTATATCACTTGTTTTTACTGTTTCATATTCTTCTATTGGTTTTGTATCTTTCACTTCTTCCACAGATTCTTCCGTTGTATTTGGCAAATCATTCACTTTTTCAAAATCCTCTTTGTATTCCATACTCATTCTTCTCCTTTATACGTTATTCGATTGTATTTTCCTTATACTTATACTTTAGCCAACAAATATGAAAAAATTATTAACAAACTTTAAAGTAATATGGAATTTTATGAGAAAAATGATGAAATTTGACCAAAAAAGCTGAAGGCTATTTGCCTTCAGCATCTTTTTTAAAACGAATCACAAATTTTGTTCCCTGACCCTTTTCACTGGTGACATTAATTTCTCCATTGTGAAGCAAAACGAGTTGTTTAACGATGGAGAGACCCAAACCAAATTCTCCGTATGGGGTGCTCGTCCTTGAAATATCCGCTTTATAAAAGCGTCTCCAAATGTTCTCTAGTTCATTCGGATCAATTCCAATCCCCGTGTCCTCTACTTCAATAATTGATTCCATTCCATCGGTTTTCCCTCTTAACCAAATCGTTCCGTCTGTTGTAAATTGAATACTATTTTTTGTTATATTAATTAGAATTTGAACAAGCCGGTCATAGTCAGCATTCACTTCAATATTCGGATCAGCTTCTACAATAATTTCAACATTTTTTTCTTCTGCTTGAAGTGCTAACTGTTCTTGGATGATTTCTAACACTTCTAGTATCTGAATATCCTCACGAAATAACTGAATTTGATTGGATCTTACTTTTTCAAAATCTAAATTTTCATTCACAAGACGAATCAGTCTCTTGGCTTCTTGACTAACTAAATTGATTCCACGCTCTTTATCTTCTTCAGGAATCATGTCGTTCTTCAACCCTTCAATTACCCCGCTAATCGTTGTTAATGGAGTTCGCATTTCATGAGAAACATCGGCCATAAATTGCCGTCTGCGATTTTCTAGGCTCTCAATTTCCGCCATCGAGTGATTTAGCTTCTTCACCATATGGTTAAAATCATTGGCCAACTCGCCAATTTCATCAAAATTCGACGAAGGAACATAAACATGATAATCCCCTGATGAAACAAGCGAAGTAGCTTCACGTAACCTCTTTATTCGATGAACATGGATTCTTGATAGAAACCAGCTAAGTAAAAATGAAATTCCTAATGCAATGAGAATAGTGTAAATTAAAAATTGATTTACTTGACGGATCATTGTGCTTGAACCACTTATCGGAGAGGTTAACAAAATTCCGCCAATAAATCTTTTCTGATCATCTAGATACGGTATGACAACAAAGGTAA
>JAQSXG010000069.1 GCA_029256785.1 Neobacillus sp. | reverse complement strand
TTTTATCCAACTAGCAGATGCTTTAAACCTCTACTCACTGTTAGTTACAAACGGATATGAGGCTAGCCTGGCTAAAAGCTTAAAGGGAATTTTCGACAGAGGTCAGCCGTTAATCCAATTAGGGACTGTTGTTGCTACAGCAATGTCGTTATCCCTTGTTCCGCTGATTACTAGCGTGAGATTAAAAAAGGATATTGGTTTTCTACAAGATAAAATAAAATTGGCAATTATAGTAAGTATTGTTATAGGTACAGGGGCATCTGTAGGATTATGGGCAATCATTAATCCAACCAACATCATGCTATTTGAAAATCATTTAGGTTCATCTGTTCTAGGAGTTCTCAGTTTTGTTATTCTGTTTACTTCTTTAATCACGCCAATGATTGCTATTATGCAGGGATTGGGCAATCTTTTCTATCCTGCACTTGTAGTTGTACTATCATTTCCTATCAAATATGTGTTGAATTGTTTATTCGTGCCTAACTTTGATACGATGGGGGCGGCCTATGCAACAGTAATCACGTTAGCAATAGTCTGTCTTTTGATAACAATTAAATTTATAAAGATGGTTAAACTTCCGCTCGTATCCTTCTCTATCCTAAGGACGGTTATTATAGCAGCCTTGATAATGGTACTATTCTTAAAGTCCTTTTTATATGTTACGGATATAGGTTTACTATTTTTAGGATCTGATCGGGTAATAGCTGTTGTTCAAGCACTTGGCGGTGTATTTATTGGAGGATTTCTCTATTTGTTATTTGTAATAAGACAAGGAGTATTCAATGAAAGGGAACTTGCACTATTTCCTTTAGGCAGTAAATTAAGTCTTTTATTACCGAAAAAGAATAGGAGTTAATAGTATGGGGAAAACAATTGAAATTCTTGGATTGGGAGCAGGAGATTTAACTCAGCTTCCGTTAGGTGTTTATAAAAAGCTTATTAAAGCTGAACATGTTTATTTACGGACAAAGGAACATCCGGTTGTCCAGGAGTTGGAAAAGGAGGGGTTCCTTTATTCCTCTTTTGATGCTGTTTATGAGAAACACGAACAATTTGAGCAAGTATATGAGGAAATTGTTCAATTCTTACTTCAAAAGTCAAAGTCTGAGCGAATCATTTATGCCGTTCCAGGGCACCCCCTTGTAGCTGAACGGACAGTACAACTCCTGTTAGAATATGGCCAAAAAGAAGGAATAGAAATACATATTGGTGGAGGACAAAGTTTTATTGATGCTATTTTTCAATCCTTGAAGATTGATCCGATAGAAGGGTTTCAATTACTTGATGGGACGGCACTCCATGTTGATCAGCTACAAGTAAGCCAGCATATGATTATCGGTCAGGTCTATGACCAGTATGTTGCATCAGATGTTAAGTTAACATTGATGGAAAGATTACCGGATGATTACTTGGTTTCCATTGTAACTGCAGCTGGCAGTCAGCAGGAACGTATCGTAACCATACCGTTGTATGAACTAGATCGTAAAGTCTCACTCGATAATCTAACCTCCATTTATGTACCTCCTGTTAAGGACGAAGCAATCTTGTTAAAGAACTTCTTTAAATTGAGGGAGATTATTGCTGAACTAAGAGGTCCAGATGGCTGTCCGTGGGATAAGGAACAAACACATGAATCTCTAAAGAAGTACTTAATCGAAGAGACTTATGAGGTTATAGAGGCAATTGATAGTGGAGATATAGACCACTTAATCGAAGAGCTTGGGGATGTGCTTCTTCAAGTAATGCTACATGCCCAAATTGGTGAGGATGAGGGATATTTTGCTATCGAGGATGTGATTGAGGGGATTGCTGCAAAGATGATTCGTAGGCATCCCCATGTATTTGGAAATGGGCAGGCAGAGGACTCGGATGCAGTGGTTCGTACTTGGCAGGAAATAAAAAAACAAGAAAAAGGTCACACTGAGGAGTCTTTACTTGATGGAATATCAAAATCACTTCCTGGTTTGATTAGAGCCTACGAACTTCAGAAGAAAGCCTCAAAGGTCGGCTTTGATTGGCAGGAAATAACCCCTGCATTGGAGAAAGTGAAAGAGGAGCTTCAGGAATTTGAAAATGAGTTAACAGAAATAACAGGGAATAAGCTATTAGCTAAAAAGGAATTCGGAGATTTACTATTTGCCTTTGTAAATGTTGCAAGGTTCCTTGATATCCACCCTGAAGAAGCATTACTAGGCACAAATGAAAAATTCATGCGTCGTTTCCAGTTTGTCGAAGAGAAGGTGAAGGCAAGTGGCAAGACCTTCGAGGATTATACACTGACCGAGCTTGATGAGTTTTGGGATGAAGCAAAAATAAAAGGACTTTAAATAGGGGGATTAACCAATGCGTTTAGACAAATTTTTAAAGGTTTCTAGATTGATTAAAAGAAGAACAATGGCAAAGGAAGTATCAGATCAAGGAAGGATTCTTATTAACGGCAAAGAAGCAAAAGCAAGTACCAATGTTAAGGTAGGAGATGAATTAACCATTCGTCTCGGTCAAAGAATGGTTACTGCCAGAGTTGACGTTATTCAAGATACAACCCGTAAAGAAGCAGCAGCAGAAATGTATACAATTATTAAAGAAGAAAGAATCGGATCATCTGAGTTTTAGAACACGTATGGGTGTAAGTTCTATTTTTCCAACCCGTCACATACAAATGTACAAAAGGTTGTACAAATGATTGTGAGGGATGAATGATGAGCCAATATTATGAAACAAATCAAACCAAAGGAACGCCTCCAGAGCATGATGTCATCATGAGGGGAAGAAAACTCCTTGATATTACTGGTGTCAAGCAAGTTGAGAGTTTTGATAGTGAAGAGTTTTTATTAGAAACAAACATGGGCTTTTTAGCAATTAAAGGGCAAAACCTGCAAATGAAAAACCTGGATGTTGAAAAGGGGATTGTATCTATAAAAGGAAAGATATTTGATTTGGTTTATTTGGATGAACAGCATGGGGAGAAAGCTAAAGGCTTCTTTAGTAAGTTATTCCGATGACACTGTCGACCCAATTTCTTACCATGCTTTCGATGATTGGGATGGGTTCACTGTTTGGAGCAATGCTAGATACGTACCAGCGGTTCTTAAAAAGACCTAAACGTAAGTCTATTATTGTATTTATTAATGACCTATTCTTTTGGATCATCCAAGCTCTACTCATTTTTTACACATTATTTCAAGTAAATAATGGAGAGTTGCGTTTTTATATCTTTCTTGCCCTCCTCTGCGGTTTTGCCGCCTATCAAAGCTTGTTAAAAGGCTTATATTTAAAATTCCTTGAACTGGTTATTCAATTGGTTATATCTGTTTTCAGGTTTATAAAGAAGACCTATTTACTCCTCATTTATAAACCTGTCCTCTGGTTAATCCAATTGGTTATTTCAATCATTCTTTTACTTGGCAGGGGACTCTATACCCTTGTCAAATTTATTTTAAAGGTTGTATTATTTGTAGTGAAGGTCATTTTGATACCGGTCCAAAAAATAATATTAATTTTTTGGAATCTTTTGCCGAAGGCTCTTAAAAAAAACGTCGAGAAGTTATATAATAAAATGGCAGGAAATTTTAAGGGAATAAAGGAATATATAGTTAAATGGATAATGAAGTGGAAAAAAACAAAAGAGTAAGGAGGTTTTGGATAAAATGAATACAGTTAGAGATAGAAGTATAGCTAAGATTCAGACCACTCTAGTTAAGCAACAGGAAGTTGCAGAAATTGCATCAGCTCGAAAAAGGAAATTACTGCTGAGAAGGCTATCGATGTTTTTTGTGTTTGCTGTTGTCGTTTCTTATTTTATGATTTCTAGCTATATTCACCAAACCACTACCTTAGATGCAAAGATGGTCCAAAAAGGGCAACTTGATAAGGAATTAGCAGATTTGCAGAAAAAACAGCGGATTTTGAAAGAGGATATTATTAAATTAAATGATGATGATTATATAGCTAAACTGGCAAGAAAAGAATATTTCTTTTCAGACAATAATGAAGTCATCTTTACAATACCAGAGGAAAATCAGAGTAAAAATTAACAACTAAATAGTGTTATTGACACTATTTTTTCTCTATCTGTATAATATAAAGTAGGTATGATTTTTTTATAATTCTAAGGAGGAGCATTCTTTTTATGTCAATCGAAGTAGGCAGCAAGTTACAGGGAAAGGTAACAGGGATTACTAAATTTGGTGCGTTTGTGGAGCTGCCAGAAGGCTCAACAGGATTAGTTCACATCAGCGAGGTTGCTGAAAATTATGTGAAGGATATAAATGATCACCTTAAAGTCGGTGACCAAGTAGAAGTGAAAGTCCTTAATGTTGAGAAGGATGGAAAGATTGGGTTATCAATTAAAAAGGCGAAGGATACGCCTGTTGCACCACAAAGATCCCGTTCTTCTTCCCAATCACACTCGAACTCCTATTCACAGCGTCCGCGTCAAGGCAGACCGAACGATCGAAATACTCCTAAAGCAGAGACATTCGAGACAAAAATGGCGAAGTTTTTAAAGGACAGTGAAGATCGACTAACTTCCTTAAAACGTCATACGGAATCAAAACGTGGTGGAAGAGGCGCTAAACGGGGGTAACTTGTTGCCTATTAAATAACAAATATTATTAGAAGAACAGACAAGTCAAATGGCTTGTCTTTTTTTATGCTCGTAAAGAAAGGTTTTTTTGACAAATACTCGGATACTTAACATTATTTGATTGATTATAGTGAAAACCGTCGAACGATTTATTTTGTCTGTTCACTAATTTGACAAACTTCTAACTCTAGTAAATTTATAATAGTTTTAACGATGAAATAATAGGGAGTGTGATTTATGGAGAAGATGGAACGGAGTTTAATAAGACCGGTCGGGGAAGTCAACTTTCAAACATCCAAATGGGATGTGGGTAGCTTAATAAGATTATTTCAGTTAAAACTAGAATCCTTCTTCATTAAAAAGGGATATCTATTATTAATAGTAGGTTTCTTATTAGGACGAGCTTTAATTCTATCGCAACTCACACCCTTTAGTTTGCCTTTTTTCGCCTCTGTTTATTTGATTAAGAGAGAGCGATCACCTCTGGCGCTAATTGGTTTAATTGCAGGTGCAGCAACTTTATCAATTAAAAATGCAGCCTTTACTCTTGCTGTAGCTATCCTATTTTTAGTTATATATAGATTTAGTTCAAAATGGCTTAAAAATGAATTGAGAGCGATTCCATTTTATGTTGCACTGATTCTTGCAGCTGCAAGATTTGCCGAAACGTATATTCTATCAAGGCATTTGACACTATATGATGCCATGATGGTAGGAGTTCAAGCGAGTCTAGCATTTATATTAACGTTTATTTTCCTACAGAGTATTCCATTGTTAATTCTAAACCGACGCAGACAATTGTTGAAGACGGAGGAGATTGTCTGTTTAATCATCATGCTCGCCTCAATTATGACTGGAACAATCGGTTGGCAAGTATATGATTTGTCCATTGAACATATTATGTCACGCTACTTAGTATTAATCTTTTCCTTTATCGCTGGGGCAACGATTGGTTCTACAGTCGGTGTGGTAACCGGGCTAATATTTAGCCTAGCTAGTGTATCTAGCTTTCAGCATATGAGTTTACTAGCTTTTTCAGGTGTGTTGGGTGGCCTATTAAAAGAAGGGAGAAAGATAGGTGTTTCAATAGGTTTATTCATTGCCACGCTTTTAATTGGGATGTATGGTATGGAAGGTGGTTCACTTACTTATACGTTATTAGAATCTGCCGCAGCAATTGCCCTGTTCTTATTAACTCCCCAGGCCTTTACTGCAAAATTAGCAAAATATATTCCTGGAACACCGGAGTATACAATGGAACAGCAAAAGTATATGCGGAAAATGCGTGATGTAACCGCACAAAGGGTGGCGCAATTCTCTAATGTTTTTGATGCCCTCTCGAAGAGTTTTTCGAAGATGGATGTACAACCGGGTGCAGAAGAAAGTGAACGGGAAATGGACTATTTTATGAGTAATGTAACGGAAAAAACATGTCAAACCTGCTTTAAAAAGGAACAATGCTGGTCAAAGAATTTCCATACCACCTATGGATACTTAGAAGAAATTATTCATGAGATGGATCAAAATGATGGTACTGTATCACCGAAGCTTTCTCGAGAATGGGAAAAACATTGTTCACGAACAACAAGAGTCTATGAAGCAGTTAGCCAAGAGCTTACCTTTTTCCAAGCAAATCAAAAGTTGAAAAAACAAGTTCAGGAAAGCAGGAAATTAGTGGCTGATCAACTTCAAGGGGTTTCTGAAGTAATGGATAACTTTGCGAAGGAGATTCAGCGAGAACGGGAAAATCACCACAAACAGGAAGAACAGATTATGGAATCCATTCAGGCATTTGGTGTGCAGATTGAGCATGTTGAAATATATAGTCTGGAGCAAGGCAATGTGGATATTGAAATGACAATACCTTATTGCAACGGTCATGGAGAGTGTGAAAAGTTAATCGCACCGATGCTGTCTGATATTTTAGGGGAAACAGTTATTGTAAGCTCTGAAGAGTGTGCCACCTATCCTAATGGATTTTGTCATGTTATCTTCCGATCATCTAAAGCGTTTACTGTTGAAACAGGAGTTGCACATGCAGCGATGGACGGAGGTTTTGTATCAGGTGATAGTTACTCAACCATTGAACTGGGTCTTGGAAAGTTTGCACTTGCTATTAGTGATGGCATGGGGAATGGAGAAAGGGCTCATCATGAAAGTAAAGAAACGCTACAGCTTTTACAAAAGATCCTACAATCGGGGATAGAGGAAAGAGTAGCAATTAAATCGGTCAACTCGATTCTATCCCTTAGAACAACAGATGAAATTTTTTCTACTTTGGACTTAGCATTAATTGATTTGCAAAATGCTTCAGCTAAATTTCTGAAAGTAGGTTCAACCCCAAGCTTTATTAAAAGGGGGAACAAAGTAATAAAAATCCAATCAAGCAATTTACCAATTGGTATTCTCGAGGAATTTGAAGTAGATGTAGTGAGCGAGCAACTGAAAGCCGGGGATTTGCTGATAATGATGAGCGATGGTGTCTTTGAAGGACCCAAGCATGTTGAAAATTATGATATATGGATGAAACGGAAAATCCAAGAACTTCAAACAGATGACCCTCAGGAAATATCTGACCTAATATTAGAGGAAGTCATTCGGTCCCGTGAAGGATTAATTGGAGATGATATGACGATAGCAGTGGCCCTAATCAAACATAATACACCGAAATGGGCTAGTATACCCGTTCAAAAAGTAAAGCGAAGAGCGTAATCAGTTATTTTGCGCCAGTACGTGATGAAATATGTATAAAACCCCTCTGTACCGTCAAAAATGGTAGTAATTCGTAAAGTGGAGGGAGAATGGGTATGTATACAGGGAAGATTCGTCAAATCCTATTGTTGACAGATGGGTGCTCCAATCAAGGAGAAGATCCGATTGCTATGGCAGCACTTGCTAGAGAACAAGGAATCACTGTAAATGTTATTGGTGTTATGGAACAGGATGTTATTGATGAGAAGGGTATGACTGAGATTGATGGGATTGCCTTATCCGGCGGAGGTGTCAGCCAAGTTGTTTATGCACAGCAACTGTCACAAACGGTCCAGATGGTAACGAAGAAAGCTATGACACAGACCATTCAGGGAGTGGTTAACCGTGAATTGCAACAAATACTTGGTCGTTCGCAAACGATGGAGGACCTCCCACCGGATAAAAGAGGAGAGGTCATGGAGGTAGTTGACGAACTTGGAGAAACTGTCGAATTAGAGGTGTTGATTCTTGTCGATACAAGCGCAAGTATGAAACATAAGCTTCCAACCGTTAAAGAAGCGCTATTAGACCTTTCTTTAAGCTTAAATTCCCGTTCAGGGGATAATCAGTTTTCGGTTTTCGTATTTCCCGGGAAAAAGAATGATGTCGAAAAGATATTGGATTGGACACCAAAACTACAATCTTTGACAAGTATCTTCCCTCAGTTAACAACTGGCGGAATAACTCCAACAGGACCAGCCATACGTGCTGCATTATCTTCATTCAGTACAAAACGTTCATTAAGGAGCCTCCTGTCACGTGATGATGAATCATTCCTTGAAGAGTCTATGTAAAGTTAGCCCTGGAACGGTTTTAACTGGTAAATGGCATGGGAATAAATATACTATTCTGAAGGAACTAGGGTTTGGTGCAAACGGAATTGTCTACCTTGCGAAGTATAAAAATACTCATGTTGCACTGAAAATGAGTGATAATGGAATGTCAATTACATCCGAGGTAAATGTTTTAAAATCGTTTGCAAAGGTCCAAGGGTCAGCCCTCGGGCCTTCTTTAATTGATGTTGATGATTGGGAAAGCAGCCGAGGTCAAATATCTTTTTATGTTATGGAGTATATCCAGGGACCCGATTTATTAACTTTCCTTCAGCAAAAGGGGAAATCGTGGTTGCCGGTCCTTTTTTTGCAGTTGTTGAATGACTTAAATAAGCTACATGAGAATGGATGGGTATTTGGAGACTTAAAACCAGAAAACTTAATTATTACAGGTCCGACACCAAGGATTAGATGTATAGATGTTGGTGGAACGACAATAAAAGGGAGAGCCATTAAGGAGTTTACAGAATTCTACGATAGAGGATACTGGGGACTTGGAACAAGAAAAGCCGACCCTGCCTATGATTTGTTCGCGGCAGCAATGATAATGATAAACACAGCCTATCCAAAACGTTTCAATAAAGTAGCTGGAGGTGTTTCCCAGCTAAGAGAAGCGATCCGGATGCAAAAGGATTTGTTGCCTTTAGAAAACCTCATTGTCAAGGCACTTCAAGGGCATTATCTCAACGCACTTGAGATGAGAGCTGATTTATTGTCGTTAGTAATGGATAAGAAGAATACGAATACACCTCAGAAGACAGCATCCACGATGAAATCCAGCCAATACAGTTCAAATCCGAAGGCAACCAGTCAAAGGACTAGACATCATTACCGAAAAAGTAAGAAAAAAAGCCGATGGATGGAAACAATCTTAATCACTGTTGTTATCTCTCTTTTATACATGTTGTATATATTTCAAAAATTAATTTAACGGTTGAAACTATTTTGATACCCAATCGTAGTAAGTATAGGAAGAGATTTAGTGCAAATTAAATCTCTTCATTTTTATAGTTCTTAGTTTTTGATACTTTAATGATAAAAGTGGTAAGCTATTATTACTTAAGCACTATTCATGAAACAATTTATTTAGGGAAGAGAGCAAAATGTTTGAAGAAAAAGTATCAACCTTTCTTAACCGCCAATCATTTACCTTAAAGGATAAACAAATAGTAATTGGTGTTTCAGGAGGTCCAGACTCACTTGCATTGCTTCACTTTCTTTGGAAGCAACAGGATAAAGAAAACTTATCAATTGTAGTGGCTCATGTCGACCATATGTTTCGGGGGCAGGAATCACTGGAAGATGCTCTTTTTGTAAAGTCCCTTTGTGAGCAGTACAATATTCCTTTTGAAATGGACCGTATTAATGTCCCTGGGATAATAAAGCAAACGAAGAAAAGTTCACAAACAGCCGCCAGGGAAGCAAGATATGATTTTTATGCTTCAGTGATGGAAAAATACGGATTTCCATACTTAGCTCTCGGACACCATGGAGATGATCAGGTAGAGACCATTTTGATGCGATTAACGAGGGGGAGCTCTGGTACAGCTAGAGCGGGAATACCTTTCTTACGTACTTTCGGTCCTGGGTTTCTTTTTCGCCCCTTCCTGTTAGTAACAAAGGTGGAGATTGAGGATTATTGTATGAGAAACCATTTAACTCCTAGGCGAGACCCTAGTAATGCTAAAAGTACATACACCAGGAATCGATTTAGGAAAGAAGTGCTTCCTTTTTTAAAATCAGAAAACCAGCAAGTTCACGAACATTTCCAACGGTTTAGTGAAGAACTTCAAAGGGATGAATTATTTCTTCAGGAATTAACTGTCCAAGAAATGAATACAGTAATTGAAAAAAGAGAAAAGAACCAAATTACTATTGACATTGCTCGTTTTCTTGAAATGCCAATACCTTTACAAAGGAGAGGTATTCAACTAATATTAAACTATCTTTACAAAGAAAAGCCTGAATCACTATCTGCTCAACACATTGACCAAGTTTTTTCCTTAATTAAAAATTCACACCCATCAGGTAGACTGGACTTTCCTAATGGACTGAGGATTATCCGCTCCTACTTGAAGTTGTCTTTCCAATTTGAATTAATTGATACACCGGGTTTTTATTATGAATTGTTAGAACCAGGAGTGATTGAATTACCGTCTGGCTACAGTATCAAAATGGAAAAGTCAGCACAGTACGCAGAGAAAAATGATTGTTATGCCATTTTTGACGCAAGCAATCTCCAACTACCGGTTATCATACGGTCAAGGAAAAAGGGAGATCGCATGAGTTTAAAAGGGATGGCTGGAACAAAAAAGCTTAAAGATATATTTATTGATTGTAAAATTCCATTACAAAATCGGGACACTTGGCCTGTAGTTACTGACGGAAATGGTAGTATTCTTTGGCTTCCTGGTTTAAAAAAATCATCATTTGAAGGTATTAAACAAGCATCAGGGAAATACATAGTACTCATATATCATACGAAATGATCTACTAGGGGGCACAGTTTATGATGAATCAAGATATTGAAAAAGTATTAGTATCAGAAGAAGAGATACAAGAGAAAATAAAGGAATTATCATCTCAATTAACAGAAGATTATAGTGATAAATTCCCGCTGGCAATTGGCGTTTTAAAAGGTGCTATGCCATTTATGGCTGATTTATTAAAACGGATGGATTGTTATCTAGAAATGGACTTTATGGATGTTTCAAGCTACGGAAGTGCGTTTGTTTCATCAGGAGAAGTGAAAATCCTAAAGGATTTAGATACTTCTGTTGAAGGAAGGGATATCTTAATCATTGAGGATATCATTGATAGTGGCTTAACACTCAGCTATTTAGTTGACCTCTTCCGCTACCGGAAAGCAAAATCAATCAAGATTGTTACCTTGCTTGATAAACCAACGGGAAGAAAGAGTGCTATTAAAGCGGATTATGTTGGTTTTATTGTTCCAGATGAGTTCGTGGTTGGTTACGGCTTGGATTATCTTGAAAAGTATCGAAACCTTCCATATATTGGTGTTTTAAAACCTGAAGTATATAGCGATAACCTTTAAGTAAAACTTAAGCAGAAAGTATTATTTTTCTTCAAAATCCCTTGAAAAATAAAATGCGATTAGAAGTGTAATTATTTGAATTGGAAACATTTTCTATGATACTATTTAAATTAGTTTGTCTATCGCGGGAGGAGGTAAGAGATGAATCGGATTTTCCGTAATACCATCTTTTATTTATTGATATTTTTAGTCATAATCGGCGTGGTTAGTTTCTTTAATGGCAGTAACGAGCCTACGGATAATATTTCGTATGATACCTTCGTTTCAGCCTTGGAAAACAATGAGGTAAAGTCATTTCAAATGCAGCCTGAACGGGGAGTTTTTGAAGTCCGCGGACAGTTGGAAAAAGATGATAAAAATTTCATCACATATATACCAAACAGTGAGAAAATTCTAGAACGAATTGATCAAGCTGGATCGAAGGTTGAAGTAATGCCTGCTAAGGAAACAAGTGGCTGGGTAACTTTCTTTACTTCAATTATTCCATTTGTGATTATCTTTATTTTATTTTTCTTCTTATTAAACCAAGCCCAAGGTGGCGGAAGCAAAGTCATGAGCTTTGGTAAAAGTAAAGCCAAACTTTATGATGATAAGAAAAAGGCACGTTTTAAAGATGTAGCAGGTGCGGATGAAGAAAAACAGGAATTAGTCGAAGTGGTTGAATTCCTAAAAGACCCGCGTAAATTTGCAGAGCTTGGAGCACGTATTCCTAAAGGTGTTCTTCTGGTAGGACCTCCTGGTACAGGTAAAACCTTGTTGGCACGTGCGGTAGCTGGTGAAGCCGGCGTACCATTCTTCTCAATAAGTGGTTCTGATTTTGTTGAGATGTTCGTGGGTGTAGGTGCATCTCGTGTTCGTGACTTATTTGAAAATGCAAAGAAAAATGCTCCTTGTATCATTTTTATCGATGAAATTGATGCAGTAGGCCGTCAACGTGGCGCTGGTTTAGGTGGAGGCCATGATGAGCGTGAGCAAACCTTAAATCAATTGCTAGTTGAAATGGATGGATTCGGTGCAAACGAAGGAATTATTATTATCGCTGCAACGAACCGACCAGATATCCTTGACCCAGCGTTGTTACGTCCAGGACGTTTTGATCGTCAAATTACCGTGGATCGTCCAGATGTAAATGGTCGTGAAGCCGTTCTTAAAGTACATGCACGCAACAAACCATTAGATGAAGCTGTTAACTTAAGAAATATTGCTATGCGTACACCAGGATTCTCTGGTGCGGACTTAGAAAACCTATTAAATGAAGCAGCACTAGTTGCAGCTCGTCAAGATAAGAAAAAAATCGATATGGAAGATATTGATGAAGCAACCGATAGGGTTATTGCTGGTCCTGCGAAGAAGAGTAAGGTTATTTCTAAGAAGGAACGTAATATAGTTGCTTTCCATGAGAGTGGTCATACTGTCATTGGATTAGTACTAAATGAAGCAGACATGGTTCATAAAGT
>JAQSXG010000679.1 GCA_029256785.1 Neobacillus sp. | reverse complement strand
GAAAATTATCCAGAAAAACTGATGATTCAAGTAGAAAGTATTCTCAAGGAACCAATAGCTTAATAAAGGTGCGATAAGAAATAATTTTTCATTTGGGAAGTTCATAGGACCTCGCCAACTTCGTATAAGACCAGTAATCTACTATTGACCACCTATAAATCTGAACAAGAAGCATTTATAGAAAATAAGCTGACATCGGTTTTTTCATACGATGTCGGCTTTTGTTTTTCGGCCAAAATAATTCGTTAAGAACAAGGCTATCTAACCTATGCTGTTAATTTGAGCTTTCTTGATGTATAATAAACTAATTATAGGCATTTAGCGGGCCCGAGCATCATATAAATGTTCTTTTTCTTAATTCTACATATTTAGCGAGGAATATTATGCAGGAAACACGTAAATCACGGGTCATAAAAAATCTATTCTCAGCAGTTACTATTCTCTTCTCCATAGGTATTCTTGTGTTTTTTATGCGGACGGAAGATGGCATCAAAAATTTAAGGCATGTCCTCTTCCACCTTCAGCCGGTTTGGCTGTTATGGATAGCCGGTGGAGTTCTATCCGGCTGGCTGCTGGAGTCGTATGTATTACATCTATTTTGCAGGCATCTGAATAAGGATTGGACATTCGGTCAGTCATTCTATGTTGGAATGGTTGAACTTTTTTACAGCGCCTTAACTCCGTTTGGCATGGGTGAACCAGTGGAAATTTATAATATGACTAAAATGGGAATGGATATTGGCACCGCAAGCTCCATTGTTGCGGTCAAGTCACTCGTGCATCATGGAGTTACATTTTTCTATTCACTGATCCTCATTTCATTTGAATTAAACTATTTTCAAACAATGGTGAGTAACTTTTCTTTTATTTCACTTTTCGGTTTGA
This sequence comes from Neobacillus sp., assembly GCA_029256785.1. GTDB lineage: Bacteria > Bacillota > Bacilli > Bacillales > Cytobacillaceae > Neobacillus. Next base: position 1,866 of record JAQSXG010000679.1, on the reverse strand, counting down.
TTACCAACAGTATTTTTATTATTGGCGTTCTAATGTTCATGATAAATGAAAAACTAACAAATTCTTTATTGCAGGTATGCGTCAGATTCTTGGACAAGATTAAAATGCACAAACTATCACAGAAGCTTAATAATAAAGTGCATAATGAGCTCTTGATTTTTCATGATAGCACAAAAACAATCGGAAAATCATACTCTTTGTATGTTTTTGCAATCTTCTTAACTTTAGTTCAGATTACGATTGCCGGTCTAATTTCATACTTTGTATATCGCAGCTTTAATCTAAATGGAGAATCCGTTTTTACGATGGTTGCAGGAGATACATTTGTTACGATGGCCGCGTCCTTTATTCCTCTCCCAGGTTCCTCCGGTGGTGCTGAGGGCGGGTTTTATCTTTTCTTTCGTGGGTTCTTTGGAGCATCCATTATTCCAGCTATTACGCTTTGGCGGATTTCCACCTTCTACGTGAACATTCTTTTCTGCGGTATCTTAGTTTACTTCGGTCGTAAAAAATATAGATTATAAGTTTTATAATGTGTAATAATATCTGAAGAGAAAACAGCAGGATAAAAAAGCAAGGGTAATCAAAATGGCCCCCAATATTATAATAATTGCTCCTTGATTATGGCTTTAAGGTATGGGTATCCAGCCGCATGCGTTAGGTAAAAACAATCAATATTTCACTTCCCTGGTTGCTGCCTGACGGAAGGATGATTACGCCCGTAATTCTTAACGCAAGTTCGATGACACTGCAGGAGTTGTCCGATGCTGTTTGTGAGCTTAGGGAAAAAATTAACAACACGAATATTGATAAACTACTTTATCAGGCAATCAAAACAGATACTTTAATCGAGTTAAGAAAGCTCAACCTTGGAATTTTACGTAGAATATTAGCCGCAAAATTTAGCTTTCATCCAATCCGAGGGCTAAAAGGCAAGGAAAAAGCAAAATATTACAGCACTTCTATGCAGCACCGCCTTACAGACCATAATTTGACTTCCGGAACAGTAACCGTTTCCAATATTGGCTCCCTTTACCGGGAACAAAGGGGACATTTCGGCATTCTTGAGATTGTGCCGCCACAAATCCTTGCAGTCGGATTAGGGGCGATTCAGGAAAAACCCGGCATTTATGTGGACGATGATGGCCAAAAGAAGATCGGAATCCGCAAGGTACTCCCCATGTGCATCGCTTTTGATCACCGCGCAATTGATTTTAACACATTGGTTCCCTTCTTAAAAAGGCTGGACGAAGTTTTCGCTCAGCCTTGTGAAATTCAGAATTGGTAGTAATTTTTATTATACGAATTCTAAGTGTTCCTATGAACTTCGCATAAGACTATTATCGTCCCGTTTAAATTTACGACCGATATATATTCAAATTATACTTTGAAGACAGCGTGTTAAGTCAAATCGAACAAACAAACAACCCTCCCGCTTAAACAACGGGAGGGTTGGATTCGTAATGATAGCTTTGTTACTTAGCGGTTGATATATAGCACATTACAACTGGATTTTGCTTTGGAAGAGTACAGTACACTGCTGTCATAATTCCGGCCGTTCCTACTGCCTTTACTGTGTAATAGTATCGGTTGCCCTGGCGTTTTACCGTATAGGTAAATGCTTTTCCGTTGCCTACGGTAAATTTAGGTACGTTATTGCCCGCTACCGTCATGGCAAAAGTATAAGTTTTGCCATTCTTCACGCCAACGGCATATGTGGTATCCGACTTGACCGGATAAGGATTTGTCGCCACTTTGGGAAGCAGCACATAATCGGAACAGTGTGAAATGGTCAGTGTTACAAAGCCTTCTGAGTCCACAGTAAATTCACTTCGCGGAAGCTGTTCAAGGGCCTTTGTCGTACGG
>JAQSXG010000678.1 GCA_029256785.1 Neobacillus sp. | reverse complement strand
GGTAAGTTTGCGTTACATCAACTCCCCTCCGGTGTATTTTATCCCCACACAACCAATATTATCGGAAATGGCGTTGCTTTGAATATCCCCTCCTTTCTTGCAGAGCTAGAATCGCTAAAAAAGGGAGGCGTTCCTGAGCCCCGGATTATCATTTCCGAGCGCACACAGCTTCTCATGCCCTACCACATTCTTCAGGATACCTACGAAGAAGAACGCTTGGCTGGAAAGGCTTTCGGTTCAACCAAATCTGGCATTGCCCCCTTCTATTCTGATAAATACGCCAAATATGGCATTCAAGTTTCGGATCTATACGATGAATCACATCTGCTCAACCGGTTGCAGTCCATCTGTGAAATTAAAAATGTTTTAATGAAGCATTTATATCAAAAACCGCTTTTAGATCCAAATGCGCTTCTTGAACAGCTTCTTATCTACCGTGAGCAGATTGCTCCCTATGTTGGAGACGCTTTAAGCTTCGTTCAAAACGCCATTGCTGAAGGAAAGCAAATCTTGCTGGAGGGCCAGCTGGGCGCCATGAAAGACCCTGATTTTGGCATCTATCCTTATACTACTTCCTCCCACACCCTTGCTGGCTTCGGTTCTGTCGGTGCAGGAATTTCTCCGAAAGATATCACGGAGATCGTAGCCGTTACCAAGGCATACTCTAGTGCGGTTGGAGCTGGTGCTTTTGTCAGCGAACTGTTCGATGAAGAAGCAGAAACACTCCGTCGATTGGGTGGAGATGCGGGTGAATACGGTGCTACCACAGGTCGCCCCCGCCGTGTAGGCTGGTTTGATACCGTAGCCACAAAATACGGATGTCAGGTACAAGGCGCTACCCAAGCTGTTCTAACTGCCATCGACGTTTTAGGCTATTTGGATGAAATCAAGGTCTGTGTAGGATATGACATTGATGGTACCGTAACCGATACCTTCCCTGTCCCCGCAAAAATGGATCGCGCCAAGCCCGTTTATGAAAGTTTGCCGGGTTGGAAGTGCGATGTGCGTGGTACTACGGACTATCATTCCCTTCCACAAGCAGCTAAAAACTATGTGGACTTTATCGAGGCGAAAATTGGGGTACCAATTACCATGGTCTCCACCGGTCCCAAACGCCACGAAGTCACTTATCGCCTTTAATTCAAAATAAAATGCGCTGACTAAATGTCAGCGCATTTTTTATTAATGTATCGGTTCAGATCTACAACGCCTACGTCTGAACGCAGCTTTACGCAAGAACAAATTGCCGCAAAAATGCAGTTAAAGAGAGTCAATATGTCGAGAGATTTCTACGCACATATTGAAAACGGCACTTATACCATCAGAACCAGCGAGTTAATTGCTCGGCGGCAAATTTTAAAATGTAGCTATAAAGATTTTTTCACCGCCTGGAATAAAAGCAAAGGGTGACATTGTTGTCACCCTTTGCTTTATTTCGCCTCCTTTAAATTTATATTAACAAGGCAGATCAATTTTCCCTATTCCCTTGTGAGCTCAACTTTCATGGGGAAGGCTCTCCTTCCAGATGTTACCTATATAAAGGGAAGTACAAACTATATAACAATAGTATAGAAGTGATTTAGTTTATTCCGCTAAGGTATAGTATCTTTTAACAACATAATCAGAAAAACCAGAACTCTCTACGCAGATTCCATCACTTCGTACAAATAAGGCTTCAACCCCTGAAAGACTTTCTATTAGTGATAATCCCTTTTTTTCTCCTAGAAGCATACAAATCGTAGATAATGAATCACCATCAGCGGAATAATCAGAAATAACTGTGACAGACTCTAATCCTGTATCTGCAGGAAACCCTGTAAAAGGATTTAAAATATGATGATAGCGCACTCCTTCGTGAATAAAATATCGTTCATAAGCACCTGCCGTAACTACACTGTTATTTTCTATTGCAAGCTCAGCGATTACCTCTCCTGGCTTAAATGGGTCCTGAACGCCAATAATAAAGGGCTCATTGTCTGATTTTCCGCCAAAAGCTAGAATATTTCTACCTAAATCGATTATGCCATGTTTCACACCTTCTTTTAGCAGAATGATTTTTACTTGATCGGCAATATAACCCTTTGCAATGGCACCTAGCTCAACTTCCATCCCTGGCTCACTCAAAAAGGCTTTTCTTTCTTTGATCAGAAGCCGATCGGTTGATATTTTTGCTAGCGTTTCGGATAGTTCTTTCTCACTGGGATAATGCCCTCCATTCCGGATATTCCACAAGTTTATCAGTGGTCCTATGGTAATATCAAAATTTCCATCGGACTTAGTCCAATACTCTTTTGCGAGGGCAAGTACTTCTTCGCACTCCTTGGAAATCGTCACCCAAGACTTCCCATCCTCCTGGTTCAGGCAGTAAATATCGCTGCCCTCATAAGTTGCACTCAGCATACGTTCCAATCGACTGATTTCCTCCATGGCCAAGGTTAAGGTATACTCTTCTTCCCAATCATATAGTCTAATTTCTATCAAGGTATCTAGCATAAAAGAATTGCGTGAGATATATTCCGTTGTGTGTTTGTACGCTCTATCACATCCAGCAAAACAAATCACAATACAAACAGATAGAATAATACTTATATTTTTTTTCACTGTAACATCCTCTTGTAAAAAGACTTACTAATTATTATATTTGCTAAGCAAATAATGTCAATAGTTGGTAAGCACTTAAATTTCACAACTGAGCTTAAAGACAAAGTCTTAATTCATTTCCAAATATAGGGGTATTTTTTTGTATAGTGT
>JAQSXG010000677.1 GCA_029256785.1 Neobacillus sp. | reverse complement strand
TCTACAGGAAAATCCATTTTCATATTAACTTACCTCCATATAAAATCGTTATTTTTGTCTTTGTAGTTCGTTGTTCTTTCATATCATGTCATGTAGTATAACGATAAATATGGTGAACGAACTGAGTCAATAATTTAATTATTCAAAAGTAACTACAACATTACCCTGTGCATGACCTTGGGCAACTTTATCTAAAGCTTGGCTTATTTGTGCAAAGTTGTAGACTGAATCAAGCGTTGGCTTGATATTATTGCTTTCTAAAATATTAGCCACCTTTTGTAATTGTTCTCCATTGGCTTTTACAAAGAAGAAATGATATTCCTTTCGTTGTTTAGCCGCCATTCGATCATATTTACCGCCTGCTAATTTAAATAATACTTTCTTCCCAACTTTTTCAATAACACCCGCTAATTCATTTCCTAATGTTAATGGAAAGCTATAATCTTGTACCAAACGAATACTGCCATTAGCAATTAAAATATCAACTGGGTTAACCCCTGCTGCTTTTACTTTTACTAACACTTCATTATCCATGATTTCTGGTATGACAACCTCATTAATTGTTAAGCGGGTATTCTTTGAATACTTTGTAATTTGTGCTGCTTTCATATCTTCCCTCTTTTCTAATTAGAAGTACTTTTTAAAACCTGTAATGTCATATCAATAATTGGTTGTAATTTTTGTTGTTCTTCTGTTGTTTTTAATTGAACTCGGATACCGATAAGTGCATTGTGAATGAACTTCGTTGTTACCGCTAAATCTAATTGCGATGAAAATTCACCTGTTGTTTGACCTTGTTGCAATAATTGATAAATTACTTTTTCTGTTTCATCAAAATTAGTACGTACAATTTGTGCTATGACTTCATCATGCAGTGATAATTCTACAGCTGTGTTAACAACTAGACATCCTTTTGCTTGTTCTTCATTGCTCAACCTCGAAAAATCAAATAAAGCTTTAATTTTATCTAATGCACTTTCTTTATTAGCAATGTGTTGCAACATTTGTTGACCGATTGCAGTTTTATAATATTCTAATGCTTTGATGAATAGCTCGTGCTTATTACCAAAAGTGTCATAAATACTTTTACGATGAACACCCATATGATTAACTAAATCATCCATTGATGTTTTTTCATAACCTTGTACCCAAAACAATTGCATTGCTTGTTTTAATGCTTCGACTTCATCAAATTCACGTTTTCTAGCCATGGCAACCTCTTTCTTGTTACTCTTATGTTTTAAAATTAAAGAACGTTCATTCTTTAATTAATATGAATTGAGTATACCAATTAAAGAACGATTGGTCAAGTATATTTTCCAAAATTAAACTGTATTACACTAATAGAAACTACTATGCTGTGTTTTCAGATATCTTCATGGATTATCATAACCATACATCTCACACTATTCTGCTATGTGTTAGAATCTGAATAAGCTGCTTACTAAAATAGACTTAATAAGCACCTTCATCCGGTAAAATAAAGCGTATAAAATGCCATCAGGACAGTCAATTGTATATGTCCTATTTTTGTGCCGAGAAAGAGAAAAAGCGTGCTACAAAACCAATAAGAAATTAGTTTTGCAACACCCCCCTTTAGTCTGCTTAACAAACTGGAATTTGATGAATATTTTACTTATTGGTGTTTATATATTCAATATATTCATTCCCCCACTCACCTAATGCGTTCAAAACTTTCTCGAACTTTTTGCCAATATCACTAAGAGAGTATTCAACCTTTGGTGGAATTTGAGAATATTCTTTTCTTATAACTAATCCTTCATCTTCCAATGCTTTCAACTGGCGTGATAGAGTTGTATGCGTCATTTCTTCCGGCATACGCCTTTGCAACTCATTAAAACGAATAGAATCTTCCATCGAAAGCAAATATAAAATGTACATTGACCATTTTCCTGTTAGCACTTTTTGTGATGTTACATATGGACATTTTCCAAATAGTTCTTTTTTCGGCATATTGGTATCCTTTCTGATACTGGTATCATAAAATATCGTACTTGTTTTTTATTTCTCACATTATATAATAGTCCTGTAATCAAATCAAGTTTCAAAATCGAAAGGAGTAAACTCAAATGAATGAAGTATTAAATTATTTAAAATCCTGCGGAACATTTTATCTTGCTACGGCAGAAGGCGATCAGCCTCATGTACGCCCGTTTGGCGCCGTTTGCGGGTTTGAAGGAAAACTCTACCTCGTTACCAATAACCAGAAAAAAGTATATGCTCAAATGGATAACATTCCCAAAATCGAGATCTGTGGTATGCACAAGGGAACATGGATTCGTGTACAAGCTGAGGCAGTCCACGATTCTCGTCGTGAAGCCCGTATTGCTATGATGGAAGACAATAAAGCCTCCCTATCAAGCATGTATACCGTTGATGATAACTTAATGGAAGTTCTTTACCTGAAGAATGCAACTGCAACGATATATTCCTTCACATCAGAGCCGAAGGTCATTACATTCTAATTTGCATTGCAGTAACCATAAAATAAAAAACAAAGAATTTTCAACGGATTTTTATCTAACTATCACTCTGTTGTGTCCGTCAAACTTGGAATGACTCTTGTAGATATGTTTCCACATACAAACGCCCTTGAGTGTTGTTTGATGTACTCAAGGGCTTCAATCCATTGATTTAACTCACTTATACCATTTTACGTAGTCCCACCACGCACTCCTCGTGTGTAGTGTATGTCGAAAGAATACAATGATGTATGGTTTATTCAAGTATAATAACTG
>JAQSXG010000676.1 GCA_029256785.1 Neobacillus sp. | reverse complement strand
TCATTAAAAATGTCTAAGAGAATTTTAAATCTCCCAACATATGTCATAGTTTTATTTTCCCAAATAAGTTCAATATACTTATTTGATAATGTTCCTAAAAATGTAGTGAGCCCATCTCTATCAGAAATTTCAATTTCAAAGTTTGTATCATCATATATTTCTAATATAGCACCTATTGACCATTTTGACACGCCTTCATTAGGTATGTCCTTTATTATCATAACTACATCATACTGATTCATAAAACTTATCACTTCCTTCATAGTAGTGTAAAACAAGTATTACATACTTGTTGACCGTAAAAAATATCCTTGTACTGGATAATCAGGATTGTATAATAAATTAACCTTATGAATTTACACTATTTTCAGAAATAATTTCTCTAAAATAATTTTCATACCACTCCAAAAATGTCATATTAGTAAAATATGGACTATAATCTGGATCTAAGTTCCAATCAATATAAACAATCTTATCTTTTTCAGAACCATTAATCATCAACAGATTATCATAGGTACATCCTTGTGTACCTATAATCATTAATCCACCATATACCTGCTTCATTATTTCATCATACTCAGCATCATCAGCTTCTTCCAGTTTATCCATCGTATTCTTCCATAGTTCTTTGGTCAGATCCTTATTAATTAAGGACTGCTTGCATAATGAATCTGGATATTCATTATGCATATTATCATCTTCAAACGTATACAGTCCATAATAAGGACCTGCACCGCCATTACCAACCTTTGTTAGAAAAAATACATATTCTTCTGGTAAGCTTATATTGTACTGACTCTCAAATCTATGTATTTTATCTATTGATACTACAGGATTAAGCCGATATTGATGGTTACTTGCACCAAACACCTCTCTATTTTTATCTATCTCACCAGCTCTTTTCACGAGTGCTTTAATATATTCTGCATGTGCCAATGACATTTTTTCACCAGTAAACTTTTCTAAAACATTCCTGTTATCCTTAGGTAATTTTCTAAATATATTCAACATTTAATCCTCCAAAATACATTTTATAAAAGCCTTCACATCATATGTTTTGTGCAGTTTATAGATAATGGAAGCTAAGCTTCCCTGTATTCATTAGAATCGGAATTTTTTATTCCCGTTTCAGGTAGACCATATCAATAAGCTGTTTCCCGTCTTCAAACATCGGATGATCATAATTGTCTGTGAAAAAGTTTTGTATTCGATGTGATTCTACAAATCCGCATTTCTGATAAAAGCTGAGTGAAGAAGGAACGTCACCGGTTCCGACAAGCATCGCATTACAATCGGTGTAATGCGAAAACAGAAAATCTATCAGTCTTTTTCCATAACCCTTTCGCTGACAATCAGGTATAACCGCAATGTTTTTAAGCTCATAAATACCGTCTGCCTCTTTAGTAACCACACATTCGGCTTTAACTCCATAATCGTCCAGAACAAACATTTCACCATGTTCAAGATACTTGTCTATCATGTTTTCCTGTTCGTCAGCCAATAAGAGCAAGTCTATATATGCTTTCTTATCCTTTGAAACTTTCTTTATATTCACAAGTAGACACCCCCTATAAATTCCGACTTATTTTTCATTCAAATCATTACAAATTGGAAATTTATAGCTTCTTTAAAACGGTTTAATTAAAAATGTATTTTCCTTATCGGTAATTCCCTTGCTGTAAAATCCAAGCGTATCCAGCTTATTCCAACCACGTTTATTCCAAAATTGCTTTCCCTGTTCATTTGATTCTAAAACATTCAGACAAACTCTAGTAATGCCTTCCGCTTTAAGAGCCTTTACAGCAGCATCAATCAATTCAGTTGCAATGCCTTGTTTTCTGTACTTTTCACCTACTACCATATGATAAATATATCCTCGTCTTCCATCATTTCCCGATAGTATAACCCCCACTATTTTATTATCTACCTCAGAAACATAGCTTGTATTGGGATTTCTCTCTAAGAAATGTGCGATTCCTTCTATTGAATCATCCAAACTTCTTAGTCCAATTCCTTTTGTATTTATCCACAAATCAAAAACCTCGTCATAGTCAGCTATTGTCATTAATCTAATCATTACTTATCACCTCAATAAACTTATTTATCACAAAAATTAAACTGCTCTTCAAATTACTATTTATAATGCTTAACTTGAAAATAAAATTTATAAAATTGCTACCATAATATCATTTTCGATATCTGTAATCCAATCTACTGGCGGATTGTCAATGTTAAGGAGACCTAACATAACAGGAATGTCTGCAAACCTAGCAAGCTGTAGCCAATCCTCAGGTAATAGGTTACCAGAGGAAGTGTAGCCCTCTAAAAATGCGTTATACGTTTTTTCATCTATGTACTTCTGAATTTCTGGTGTTTTATTTCTAAAGAATTTTCCAATATCACGATACCTGCTTTCTGCTAGAGCGTATTCAAAATCGATGAAATAAACTTTTTCATTGGATATAAGGATATTACCATATCCCAAATCTCCGTGACAGAGTACGTAATTTTGATCAATCCTGTTAATAAACTCTTTGTTCTTTTCAAGGTATGTAGCAAGTTTTTCACGGCAATTACCTGACAAATGCATTCCAGCTTTCCCAGCAAGGTTATCCAAAATAAGCTCCTTTGTACTTTTCACAGGCTTAACAATCTGAAGTTCCTTATCAAGCAATCCACTATTTGCATAGGTTTTCTCATGGATAATTGATAGCATTTCACTAATCTTATATACTTTCTCTATTGGATAAGCTTGGCTA
>JAQSXG010000068.1 GCA_029256785.1 Neobacillus sp. | reverse complement strand
TCATGAACCACTCATGGGTGCACTTTTTCGATTTTCTCTGTTGAGTCGACCTCATGAACCCTTCATGAGTACCACTTTTCTCTACTGAGTCGAGCTCATGAACCGAGGATCGCCCCCCGATTCATATGGAAAAAGCACTTGGAGAGCTAATCAACAGATAAGGTTAACACCGACTCTATATTAAAGAATAATCCGAATGAATGTCTCCAATTGAACATATACAGAAAAAGGGTAGTTATATAGTAACAGGCAAGGCAGATACTGCTTCAATGAAAGGGATGAAAAAAATGACGGTATTAGAAGTTAAGAACCTGCAAAAATCATTTGGGAGCATTCGTGCTGTACAGGACATAAGTTTCTCTGTAGAAGCAGGGGAAGTGTTCACCATCATTGGACCAAACGGGGCGGGCAAAACGACGACACTGGAAATGATTGAAGGCCTGGTTACCCCAGATAAAGGAGAAATCCGTTTTGGCGAGATGAAATGGGATAACAATAGGACCGCGATTAAAATGAAAATCGGTGTTCAGCCGCAATCCAGCGCCATGTTCGACCTCTTGACCCCTGAGGAAAACTTAGATTTATTTGCCACTTTTTATGACAAAGCCCGGCCAACTGAGGAAATTCTCAAATTGATTAACCTCACTGAACATCGTAAAAATCAAGTGTCAAAGCTTTCTGGCGGACAGCGGCAACGACTGGCGATTGGACTCGCGATGATTAGTGACCCTGACATCATTTTCCTCGATGAGCCGACAACAGGGCTCGACCCTCAAGCACGCCGTAATATTTGGGATATTATCCTTGAGCTCAAAAAATTGGGAAAAACGACTATTTTAACAACACATTATATGGAAGAAGCAGAAAAATTAAGCGATCGGGTTTGTATTGTTGATCAAGGCTGTGTCGTTATATTGGATACTCCCTCTGCCCTTATTGAGCAGCTTACAAAGGAGCGTGAAGTACGATTATCCTTTTTAGACGGAGTAGAAGCGGCAACGGAGGCGGATGTTTTTTCAAAAAATCTAGAGTCAGTATCCAGGACGGAGCGGGATGGGGCGGCACTAAAGCTTTGGACAGATAAGCCAGAGGATACCCTCCATGACTTGTTTAAGTTCACAAAGGAAAGGAATTTCCAGGTTGAACAGGTCAGTATTCGTGAAATGAGTCTGGAAGATGTGTTTATTGCTTTTACGGGCAAGGATTGGAGGGATTAGCATGAATAATTTTAATCAGTTTAAAAAAATGTTCTCCGCTCAATTAAAGTTGACCTTGCGTGAAAAACAAGCCTGGTTCTGGGGAATCTTTTTTCCTGTTATCTTAATGGTGATCTTTATGGTGATTTTTAGCGGGACCTCAACAGACGAATTTCAATCAAAGGTTGCAATTGTATCGGAAAACCCAAATCCCACCTCAGAAATGATGTTAGCCCAAATCAATCAACTATCCATCCTTGAAGTGGAGACAGGGAAACCGGTTAGCAGGGAAAAAGCCGAAGACTTGGTAAAAGAAAAAGAAGTGGATGCCGCTATCATCTTACCTGAATCCGAGACTGACACCTCAATTGTCCTTGTCGTAAACAAAGAAAATGAGCAAGGTGTAACAACTCAAGCCCTTTCAGGGGTCCTTGATAATTTTGTTCAACAGGCAAACTTAGCCGCTGTTGGTGCGACGCCTACCTACGCTATTCAGTTTGAATCCCTCACCTCTGGAAGCAATGAATTAAACTACACAGATTTCCTTCTAACAGGAATGATTGCACTTTCAATTGCTCAAGGCGGAATGTTTGGCATGGTTGATTTGGTGGAGATGCGCCGCAAAGGCCTGATCAAAAGGCTCCGGATGACACCTGCCAATATGGGGATCTTCGGACTAAGTGATATGGTAATGCGATTGTTATTCAGCATCGTTCAAATTTTACTGTTGTCACTAATCGGAGTATTTATATTTGGCGCCAATCTCTATATCAATTTCCCGAGCCTAATCGTTGTGTTTTTATTCGGAGCACTTTCCTTTAATGCTTTAGGTTACTTCTTCTCCTCCTTTAGCACGACAACCAATGCCTATATGGGAGTGGCCAATATTGTTAGCTTTGTGATGATGTTTTTAAGCGGAGTGTTCTTCCCGATTGAAACCATGCCTGACTGGCTGCAGCCGATCTCTAACCTGCTTCCCCTTACCTACTTTGCTGAAGGCTTGAGAGATAGCATGGTATACGAAACAGGGATATTTTCAAGCACCCTTTGGTTTGGGATTGGCATTTTAGTCCTCTGGGGCGCACTTGCATTTCTCATTGGAGCTTTACTGTATAAAAGAAAATCGATTGTCGTCACTCGGTGAGCATATAAAAAGACGATTCGAGGGGGATTCGAATCGTCCTTTTTGTGGTGACATTTTGTGTGGTGACAGGCACCATTTATGCAATTATACATTCTTTTTTGTATATTTCTTAGCTGTTTTGCGGATGAATGGAACCACCCAGCGGTCTAAACCGATACGGCCTGCATTGTAACCTGCAATTAAGATGATGAAACCTAAGAATATGTCTGTAGGGTTATGAGAGACTGTTCCTGCTAAGAAGAAGCTGAAGTTCATTACAAGACCAAAGAACATTGCTGCTGTTGTTAAGCATCCAAGAAGTAATCCTAAACCGATTAACGCTTCGCCCCAAGGAACAAGGAAGTTGAATAATTCAATATTTGGAAGTGCAAAGTTTTCTAGGAAGCTAACGTACCAGCCGTAAACCATGTTGCCATCTGGACCTTTAACGGGATTTGCTACTGCATTTGCTAAGTAACCTGACGCATCAAAGCCATCTACAATTTTGTGATAACCAGCTGTGAACCAGTTGTAACCAAGATATAAACGAATAACAGTTAAAATAGCAGCAGCGATTTTATTTTCCCTTAAAAAATTGATAAACATAAGACATTCCGCCTTTCAATATTTGGTTGTTCTTTATACTTACACTATATTAGTTTCCGAACATTAATACTATAAGTATAGTGTTAAATTCACGATTTGTTTGAAATGTTTTGACTATTGTATGAACTGCATGAAAAAACGCCACGCTACTGGCATTTTTGAACACCCATTAACAAAAAAATGCCCAGAGCTAACTCTGAGCATTTTTTATCAAAGAATTATTTTTTAAAGGGTATCCATTATTACTCTGCTGTCAATAAACTTGGTGTTTTCTAACTAACCACATTGCTCCTCCAACAGCTACGATAATGAATCCAAATAACAGGCTGTTATATTGGTTTGTGGCGGTGTTCGGAAGGTTGCCTTTATCATTTGGTTCGTTATCGGTTTGACCTGATGCTTCTGGTTTTTGAGAATCAGTTGGCTGTTGACCACCCTGTTTAGCTATGACCTTCACTGTAGCTGTTTTCACAAGATCCTCAAATCCATCAACTTTCAATGTGAAGGTAATCGTGTATTCACCAGGTGTATTGGCATCAAAGACACCTCTATCAACCAAAACTGCGCTTGTTGCATCTTTACCTTTGGAGTCCTTTGCTACCGTAATTAAGGACACTAAATCCAGTTTATCTCCTGCAGTAATCGTTGCATTTTTCACTGCTAAAACTGGTTTTTTCGGTTCTTCCGGATTAGTACCTTTCTCTTTAACTGTTACCGTTGCGGTTTTTACAAGATCCTCAAATCCATCAACTTTCAATGTGAAAGTAATCATGTATTTACCAGGTGTATTGGCATCAAAGTCCCCTTTATCAATCACAACCACACTTGTTGCATCATTTCCTTCGGAGTCCTTTGCTACCGTAATTAAGGACATTAAATCCAGTGTATCTCCTGCAGTAATCGTTGCATTTTTCACTGCTAAAACTGGTTCTTTCGGTTCTTCCGGATTAGTAACCTTCTCTTGAACTGTTACCGTTGCGGTTTGAACGACATCCTTAAACCCTTCCTCACTCAATGTGAAGGTAATCGTGTAAGTTCCTGGAGTATTATCATCAAAGTCACCCTCGTCAATCACAACTTCACCGGTTGCATCATTTCCTTTAGAATCCTTAGCCTCTGTAATGAGTGATGTTAAATCAAACTCATCACCTGCTGTAATTGTTGCATCTTTAACAGTCAGGGTAGGCGATACTTTTTCAATTCGAAGGTTGTCCAAAATGAACGTTCCTGCACCTGTATCACCATTCAGAACTGTTCCATCACTAAAGATTCCGATATAGGTTTGACCATTTTCAGAACCTTTAATGGTAAACTCCGCGGTTTTCGTATCAGTTGATGCCGAAAGTGTTTGGTTCACATTTAACCCTGTTACATTTTCTATACTGCGTGCATCGATCTCCTGATCCCCGGAGATAAAGCGATAAGCATCCGCGGTTGTTTGGTAATCAAACGACACTTTATAAGTTTCTCCGGCTTCAAAATGGAAGTGCTGCGGAATGGTGCGATAAACTAAACCTTGGTTTCCTGTATTTACTTTAACAGACCAATTACCACCTAATACATCATCTACCAGCTTTTTGCCAGCCCAGCCTTTTTGTGTATAAGGAGCGTGCAATTCAGATAAATGGATTCTGTTGTCTTCCACGCCTTCTGTATTCCCGACAACAAATGGATAAACTCCTTGTACAACAGATTCAAAATCTTGTACAAATACATTTGGCGAGATGAAATTATTTACTGTCTTTTGAACGATTCGGATGTCATCAAATTTCGTTGCTCCGTCTCCTGCCTCGCGGCTTAGGATTAATTGAGCTGTTTCAGATTCTGCTGTAAAACTTACTTGCATTCTTTGTACCTTACTACCGTAGCCATCATTTGTAGCATGTGAATCAGCCTTGACATAGTTCTTTTGCAGACTGCGAAGCGTGTAATTGCTGACATCTTCCTTGCCGCCAGTGACTTCAATCGCTGCTTTCACATCGCTTTGATTTTCAACATATACCTCTGCTACATAATCTTTACCGGGTACTAAGTCAGTCAACGTTCGTGTAAACCTTGTTTTTTCTGTTGGACTGTCGATATTTAAGTAGTAGTCCCCACTGCTCAAGCTACGACCACTTCCAGTTTGATTGGTCCTGACCACACTAACAGACTCGCTGTCACCTTCAATACTAGACTGTTCATCGTCTACAGTTCCGGAGTTAAATCCAGAGTCATACACATGTGCACCTTCACTCCAGTCTGAAACCTTCAATCCTGGGTTCTTCACTGGTAAAACAATATATGGAGTTGCAGCATCCGCTGTTAAGGTAACTTGATTGTTCACAACGGAAACTTCTTTCATATCCGTTCTTCCTTGATCCGTTAATTTATATACATACACTTTAGCTGAGCCAGCATACTCATCTGGAAGTGTCCAAGTGGAAGTACCACCTTCCAAGTTCCAGTGATAAAGTTTCTCCGAATCAGGTGTAGGTGATTTAAAGTCCTGTTCTACCCAAGGAATCAGATATTTGTGTTCATCCAGAACAACCTTTCCATTAAGTGTAATCACACGTTCTCTGGAATTGTCTTTTCTTGTAACAACAACCTCATCTCCGTTACTTGGATCCTTTAATTTAATTTCTTTTTCAAGGTTTGTTGCATTTCTGTTGCCCTCTGTCGTTGTCCAGTTGGACACCAAATATTTCTGCAAAAATTTCGTTGGAAGATTATTATCGAATGTCATTCGGATATAGTTATCAAAATTCTTATCCGATTGCCAGCCTTCAAATCCTGCAAGTTCAAACCCACCTAGAAGTGGATGATCTGCTGTTCCGCCTTCTTCCGGCCAATTCAAGACCCAGGAGTCTTTCTGGTGGTTGCCAATAAAGCGAAGAACTTCTGAGTTAATCCCCTTGCTTGTTGGTCCACCATAGTTCTTATCCGTAGCCCAGTGCTGCCATGTAGAGTAATTATTGATGGATGTGCCAAATTCAGTCGTTACTCTCCATCCACGATCCATTAATTGCTCTGCAATCCGGTCAGATTCCCATTGATCTTGATACCATACATCCAAATAAATGAAATCAAGGCCTGGTGCTACCTCTTTCAACTGATCAAGTCGGGTTGCACGGGTTCCTGAAGCTAAGTCTTTAATTTTATCAATGACATATCCTTGATCCAACCAACCCCAACCTTTTGAGTTTGGACCTTCGATTAAGGTATCACTGAAAGCTTTTGCTTCCGGATAGGTTTCTTGTGCATTAATGTGGACGCCAAATTCTGCGTTATACTTATGACCTTCCTCAATTAACTTATTTAAATCCTGTTCGCCGCCCATCCGTTCTCCTACATCACCATAGTCCGGGTGAGCACTATCATGCCCTTCGTTTCCATAGCCTTTTAATAAAACAGCTTGTCCCAATTCATCTGTTGCGAGGGCAACCTTCTTAACATTATCCAATGATTTTAAGAATGGCTGTTGAACTTGTGAACCAAAGTTCATAGCAATTCGATAGGCGACAAGATTGTTCACATTTTCTGATCCCTTGATTGCCGGCATAAGATCACGGTAAGCAATCGCACCGTCCTGCCAATCTAGACTTTCATCATTATTCAAGTCTTCAGCAATTGCCACTTTAATCATTGGTTTATATTCTTGCGGTGTATCCATAAAAGATCGATGATAATACATGGTGTTTGATCCAATTCCCAATGCTTTCGCACCTTCAGGATTCTGGTAACGGCTGGCAACAAGATTTACATAGCCATTAATCTCTGAGCTGGACCATACTCCAGCACTTAATTCATTAGTAGATACGAAACCAACATAATACGAAGCACGCGATCCAATATCGGTCATGGACGCATCAACTACTACATCAACGTCACCCGGCTTTGTTACATCACTGCTGACGTTAGCAAGTCTTGCCTTTGCGTTTTCCTGACTGGAGTTGACAGAAACAAAGTTCATATCTGCAAAATCAACCGTTTCAATTTTTGCAGAATCTGCATTATAGATTTCGTCAAAACTATAGATAACCTGGTTATCTACTACTTTCAATGAAACTTTGAAACTGGCATCCAAATCCTCAAGCTCGTCGATTACTTTCAACGTGTATACCGCTTCACTGCTGCTAACCTTTCTAAACTCAACAGTCGGATAGTAGAGTAGCCCGTTAACTTTTAATCCGTAGGCTGGAGTTTCCTGACCATTCATCACCTTATCGCCCACTTGGTATTTCACCGTACGAGGGAAAATCTCATCGATTGTTACATCCATATAATCTGATGAGATGGTATTCAATACTGGTGCTGTATTTGGTGGTTTTGGCGGTACAATTTCCTTAATTTTAAGATTAGCAATCTTAAAGCTTGCTGCACCACGGCTCTTTTCAAAACCAAATAGTCCGGCTTGATCCACTCCGCCTGAGAGTGTCCAAGTCGTAATCTTCTCGCCATCAACGTACATTGTAGCAGAATCATCGATAACCTTTATGCTTAAATGATAGGTTTCACCAGCTACCAAGGCTTTGCCCGTTGTCATCGATGTCCAACTGTTTTTGGGTCCGAAGATTTCTCCAAAATACTGATTATTGGTATCACCTGTTCCAACATAGGAATAAGCGCTTGCATTTTGAACACGGTAAAGCATACCAAAGCGATTCATAGTACCTGAAACAGGGGTAATATCTGCTTCGAAAATACCATTTTTAACTTTTGGCGCATTGTAAACAATCCGATTCTTTGCTGTAGAAGTAACATTAAATGTTATGGAACCGTCTTCATTATAGGTTAGGGCTCCATCACCAGAAAGAATATTGAAGTCACCTTCTGTCAATTCAGAATCCGTAATATCTACTGGCTCTGTTTCTACAGGAGGATCTACAGGATCAGTGGGAGGATCTACAGGAGGATCCACCGGCGGTACCACTACAGTATCCTTTAAGTCTATTAACACCTGACTGTTCTCGCTACCCCAATGACCAAGTTTAACGGCTTCCTTGCCATCAACAAGATTACTAGCAGCTTCAGGTAAGCTCACCTGCCCAAATAAATCCTGTCCATCCAATGTAACGGTAAAATCGGTTTGGTCATAATCAATTTTGATGGTATGTTCCGTTCCTGCTGCAGGGTTGTCCACACTTGGTCTAGTATTCAACCATGTCCCCGAACCTTGATATTTGTATTCATAGAACCAGCCACCCAAATCGTAGCCTACAAATACAAAGTTGTTGTGATCCTTATAGTGAGGATAGAAACCAAACCTTGTCTTTCCACCATCTGTCTCTGGAATAAAGGTGTACTCCATGGTTCCCGTTTGCTTAGCAACAGCAGCATTCTCTTGAAAAACGGCTGCTTTTGCCCCATTATCATTACCTGTACCAGTTCCAAGCCTTACATAGGCCTTTCCATTTTGTCCGACAACCTCATTGATTTCATTTCCACCAGTTGAAATGGTCACCCATGGGTTGTTTGCTTGCGCCGCAACCTTTGCCGGTGAAACAAATCCCGTAAGAAATGTCGGTATGATTAACATAAGCGCAAGAAAGGTACTAAAGAATTTCTTCATATGCTGCTTGCCCAATTTTTCTCCTCCTCTTATTGATAAAGTCTGTAAAATGCTAGTAGATTTGGTATAATCCAAAATTGATTTATCCCTCCTCCCTAATAGAAAAGCTTGAGTATTTATTAACAAAATATACTTTTCCATATATTCAAGGCTACTTTGAATACAGCGGTCAAACAACTAAGATATTGTCTTAATTTTTATATATCTTGCTTTTTAGCTACCTTTTTTCGCAAATATATTAATAATTCGATATTTTCCTCCTTTGCAAAAAAAAGCATGAAGTATCTCTTGAAAATGAACAATCTCCAAGGTACTCCATGCTTTTTTTAAAATCATCTTGCCGCATTTTATGGCTACTGCCAGTTTAGTAGTTTTCAACTATACTTGCGATTATAATCATACAACAATCCAAGAAGTCCAGCTAATCCAAGCAGCATGAATCCTAAATTAAGTCTGCTGGTTGTTTCTTTTGCAACGATAATCACTATCAAAAAAACAAGCGCTAAGACAAGCTTTATGATAATTTTTAAAGTATTACGACTCATTAGAAATAGCCTCCCAACGAATTTCACTCGGTTCCAGAGTTATTTCCTTACTGTTGCCGTTGCCATCAAAGACGAGTGTCGTTTGCTCCTTCATCGAATTGTTCACTATCGCCATTTTCTCAATTGATGGATAGGCATGAACCTCACAATAAAGATTGCTGGCATGCCATTTATGAAACTCATTGTCCTTATTGGCGGCATAGAACAACGCGCGCAATAACAGACGAGTATTATCCTCACTGTAAGGAAGACCCGCTATATAGACGCCTCGTCCTTTTCCATAATTATGGCTGGATAAGTGGACTTCACCATTAGAGTATTCGATAATTTCCGTATCCTCTGTTATTGCATATATGTTTTTCATTCCTTCTCCAAAATTAAATTTGGTCATATCTTCAGAAATAAAATGCTTCTCAACAGCCGTTGTATAATATTTGTCGGTTGATAAACTAAATCCAAGTTCCTTGTCAACACCTAATACTTGAGCTAATTGGAAATAGCGACCTTGATGTTGATGAGCGGATGGTTCTCCGATTCCAACAAAGCCTCCGCCATTATGAACCCACGCTCTAATCTTGGTAACAAGTGCTTCATTCATCCAGTTCTCACCGCCGGAAAAGGCTGTGCCCACATCTCCAGCATTAATAATAACATCCACATCTTCCGGAACTCCGTGATTGATGACATCATCGAAACTAATAAAGGAAACATCTACAGCTGCCCCGCTCAAAGACTCCAACACCCCTAAATAGGAATATATTTGTTTATACCATAATGCATGAGCGACCATATGGGTCTGCCAGGTTCTTAACTTTCCCCATGAATTTAATATGGCAACCTTAAGCCCTGTATGTGGTTTAACCCCATTAATTGTGTCATAAATCTCACGGAATTCATCGGTGACTTTTTCAATATAATCTACAAACTCCGGAAATTTATAAGCAAGGCTTAAATAACCACCATAACCAATCCGGTCGACTGGATTTCGCATTATCGCTCTTCTAGCAGTCAGCCAGTTTTCATTTGCTTCAATGACTGGATTATTTCCTTCATAGAAGGTATCGGGGAAGAAGTAAGGCAAGAACCGACCTTCTGTATACCGGACATGTGGGATATCAGCAATCATTCTTAAGGTTGCTCCACCGCCAACACTGCCAACCACGGCATCTAATCCGATTTCTTCAAAATATTTACCGTAAGGCTCGGTGCCAATCCAGTTATCACCAAGAAACATCATCGCTTCCTTGCCACTCTCATGGACAATATCAATAAGCTTCTTTGCTTCTTTCGCAACAAACCTCTGAACAAAGTCCATATAATCAGAGAAAGCCTTGCTTGGAACTCTAAATGAAGTATTGTAATAGCCTTGATCGACGATATCCTCCGGTCTTAAGCGATAGCCCTTTTCCTGTTCAAATGCATCCAATGCCGCAACTGAAACACTCGCACCATAACCGAACCAGTCCACAAATTTTTCCTTTCCAAGATTATTGAACACCAGGGTAAAATGATAGAAAAAGGTCGTAAATCGAACAACATCTGTATCCGGATTATCCTTTAGCCATTGTTTAAGCGTGTTGCTCATAAATTCATTGGAGTAGGGCTGCCTCACATCAAACGGAATATCATGCGGTTTATCTCCCCAGCTGTTGGTAATATGATTGTACATTTGAGTAGGGTCCCAAATCGCATAGACTAAAAATGAAACGGTGTATTCATGCCATGGGATTGCCTTTTTTATGATAACGGTGTTTCGTTCCTCGTTCACATCCCAATGATGGATATCGACCACTTCACCTGTTGTACGATCGATTACTTCCCAATATCTTTTTGGATCGTGTATGTAATCAGGTTTTAGCTGCTCTTCAAAATACCCTGTCATAAAATCAATCTCGAGTGTTTCGCCAAGAGCCGTGTTGAATTGGCTCATCAAGTATAGCTGTTGGCATTCCTCCATATGCTTCTCGGCAAAATCATTATGCCCACGGGCAACAAAGTAGGTAGTATAGATTTTCGCATCTAATTGCTTAATCTCGTCATCTAGCTTTGTCCCGTCACTGTCACGAATAGCATCCGCCCCCCAACGTTTCATTATGTCTTTGGTTTCTGCCAAGAAGTTCTGTTCACTTGGTAACGTCACTCGTCCTGTCTTCTTCATGCGAAAAAATCCTCCTAGTCTTTCAGTCCGCCAAGGGTCATCCCTTGTGTGATTTTCTTCTGAACCAAGATATATAAAATTAAAGTAGGCAGCATGACAAGCACCATACCTGCATACATTTGTCCGTAGTTAGCAGCAGATTTCTGAGCTGCCATTAGGTTCATTAACCCAACAGGCAATGTTTTATTTGAACCAGGAATTAATGTTAGAGCGATAATATACTCATTCCAAAAAGCCAGGAAATTAAACAAAATAATTGTTATGATACTTGGTCGGGCCATAGGAATCATAATTTTAACCATGGTTTTAAAATAACCTGCGCCATCTACCAATGCAGCCTCTTCATAGGTTGACGGTAAGGATTGAAAATAGCTTGATAATAGGTAAATGGTAAATGGTAGCGCAGTTGCTGCGTAAACCACAGCCAATACAAATAAATTATCCAGTAAGAATCCATCTCCAAAGGCTGTTATCAGGTAATTATCACCCTCTAATAACATAAGGAAAATTGGAACCACGATATAGTTGACATTAATAAACAATCCGGCCTTGAAAAGGGTATTAATCAATTTACTTCCTCTAAAAGTATATCTTGCAAGGACATAGGCAGCCGGTAAAGCTATGACTAGCAAGATTAATAGGGCAAGAGCCGTGACCATGACGGAATTTAACATATACGTTCCCATGTTTGCCTTCTCAAAGGCATCTATGAAGTTTTGAAAGTAAAAACCTTTCGGCATCGACCAAGGGCTTCCATAAAACTCCGAATTCTGTTTAACGGAGGCAAGGAAAACCCATGCAACAGGAATGATGATGGTTATCGCCAATGTAATTAGTGCAACATAGACAAACAGTCGATATAGTTTTTCGGCACTCATGCCTTTTTCTTTTTTCATTTCAGCTACGCTCCTCCTTAATACTCCAGCACTTCTCTTTTGGTGACAGCACTAATAATAGCTGATAATGCAAATGAGAATAAGAAGATTACCACTCCAATCGCCATTCCATAACCATAAGAAGAATTGGTGTAAGCTTGCTTATACATATAACTTAAGAACACCTCAGTTGCTCCATCAGGTCCGCCACCAGTCATTGCCTGAACGAGCAGGAAGCTCAGGTTGATCGTACTAATAATGAAGAATGTCAAAGTTGTCCTTAGATTTTGCCAAATCAGCGGTAGAGTAATACTGAAAAACTGTGTGAATTTCCCGGCCCCTTCCAATGAAGAAGCTTCATAGAAGCTCTCTGGGATACTGGCCATACTAGACATATACATAACCATGTAATAACCGATGGCCTGCCATATAAGTGCGCCTCCGATACTATAGATCGCAAGTTGCTGATTTCCTAGCCATAGCTGCTTAAGACCCTCCAGCTTCACCAAACTAAATAAACTATTTAATAATCCTGTATTAGGATCATATATAGCCGAAAAGATACCTGCAATAACAACAATGGATAAAATATTGGGAATATAGAAGATAATTCGAAAGAAGCTGTTGCCTTTCATTTTCTCTCTAGTTAATAACGTCGCAAATAATATAGCCATCACCATCGTGATAATCGTTACGATCACGACTAATAAAACGCTATTTTGGAGT
>JAQSXG010000675.1 GCA_029256785.1 Neobacillus sp. | reverse complement strand
ACAACGGTACTCTAGCGATAGGGTTACGTGTTATTTATAAACGGAATACTCAAAATCGTGTTCCTTCGGGAGTGTCGGTTCGACCCCGACCACCGGTATCGGAAAGAGGCCGAAAAGCCTTACGGAATAAGACTTTCAACGATCTGTTGGAGGTCTTTTTTCTTTGTCTTCAATACGATTATTGTGGCGAAAGTCTTATGCATCGAATCGTGCGAAGTGAAGGCAAATAATTGGGAAGAAGATCGAGATATCTTATAATGCATATATAGTTAAATCAATCATTTTCGATTGGGGGAATGTATTGCATGATCAAGCTGAAAACTGCGCTACTGATTGTATCTGTTGTTCTATTAGCAAGTCTAATTGGAAATATCTACTTACAGACCCAACTGGACAGGTCATCAAAGGGGCTGTTTGAATCCGAACGGCCTCTTTTGAAATTAATCGACAAAGCGATTTGCTCAGATATTGTTTTAATAAGGACTCTCTCATTTATTATCAGATGAGAGAGACTTTTTTAAGTCGGAACAAAGAGTA
This sequence comes from Neobacillus sp., assembly GCA_029256785.1. Taxonomy (GTDB): domain Bacteria; phylum Bacillota; class Bacilli; order Bacillales; family Cytobacillaceae; genus Neobacillus. The sequence continues at coordinate 2,229 of JAQSXG010000675.1, read as the reverse complement.
GGGCTACTTTTTGCAGGGAAAATAGCTAACGACCGGATTATTCATGATAACGACCGAATTATCTGGAATAACGGCTGGCGGGGGAACATTACGAAACAGGTTTGTCCGGAAGCGATAGCAATCCCTGGGCTGATATGGATAGCAGGTTTACCCAATTACATCAAGGATTATCTGCCTAAACTAGGGTGCGAAAGTTGAGTAGAAATGTTAGTAGCCAAGGGCATCACAATAAAAACACTCTCAGCATTAGTTTTATTACCACAAAATGCATCATTGGCAGCAACTTTAGGTACCCTATTTTTAGCCTGCATATTCCTTGTCATGGCAATACAATATATTGTTCGATTAGGAGAAATCATGGTCCTTTATATTTACTCTCCTCTTGCTGCTGTGTCATCGGTTAACGAAGATATGAATGCCTGGTCTATTTGGTGGAGAGAAGTGTTCGCGACAGTTTTTACACAGTCCTTTCAAATGTCTATTCTTTGGTTAATCATCAACCAATTAGCTGGGGGCCAAGAGCTTAAAGACATCCTACTGGCTTGTGGTTTAATGATTATCGTGTTAAAAGGTCCTGGATTTTTGAGAAGATTCCTATACAGTACCGGAGCTGGAAAGACTATCATGGGTGCTGCTGGCGGTGCAGGGAAAATGGCGATTTATAAATTTGCGGCAACAAAAATGATTAGATAGAGGAGGGAATTCAATGAAACTAGTATTCCGGACGGTCGCTCTTCTATTGACCGTCCCGTTTTTTCTTTTTGCTTGTAGCAATACAAATACCATAGGCCCATCTGAGACAATCATAAAGTTTGATGAAACAGCAAAAAAAGGAAACATTAAGGAATCAAAGCAATATATTGAATCAGAAACCATTAAGTCTATAGAAAGCGGTAAAGCATGGTGGATTGGAACGTATAGCAGTTTTATTGCTGATTATAATAAAACATATAAAAAGGTTGTTCCATTAAAGAAAACTGAAAAAATTAATGGTGATACGGCTTCTGTAAAAGTTGAAGTTACACACCCAGATAATTCGAAAGAAGAAAGAACCTATAATCTTGTGAAAGAAGATCATCGGTGGAAGATAACCATGAATCAATAAGGCAGGAGTTACGATAATGTTGGACTTTTTACTAATGCTAGCCTTTTCAAAAAATGCTAAGGAAAAGAAGAAAAAATATAAAAAAGGGACTAAATATAATATGGTACCTGTAGATAGGACACTTGAAAAAGAACTAAAATAACCCCGTTCTGATTTTAGAACGGGGTTAAAATAACTATACTAAAAAAAGTTTGATAACTTTTGTGATCCTATCCTTGCTCAATTAAAGCGCCCTTTTATGGAATAACTAAGATATGTTCCAATTCTAAAATCACTGAATTGTTCTTGCACTAATGCCCCCGTTACTTTAAGTACATTTATTCACAAAGTAATCTTTTTTACAGGTCATTTAGTGGTAGCCCCAGGAAAATGCGAATTTACAACGTTAATCAAATTCAAACATAAAAAAGTCGAATTCCCTGTCCTTTAAGGAAAACGACTTTTTTATACGACTCCTTCAAGTAAATCCCCATTAACCTTTTTTGGGGACTATTTGTAATCTCTGCGCAGTGAAATTATACCTGTGCTAGCCCGCCATCTACGAACAATTCAACACCCGTCAAGTAACTGCTTTCGTCTGAAGCAAGGAAAGATACAGCGTTTGCTACTTCTTCAGGTGTCCCAACTTTTCCAGCTGGAACAGTATTTCTGGTATTTTCCATTGCTCCTTCAAGTGCATCACCAAAAAGCTCATCGTATGCAGGTGTAAGAATAACTCCTGGACTAACCACATTTACACGGATTTCAGTACCTTTTAGGTCAAGAATCCAGTTGCGAACTAGTGCTCTTAATGCTGCTTTAGATGCTCCATATACACTAAACGCTGGGTTGCCAATTGATCCAGCAGTAGAGCCCGTTACAATAATAGAACCTACTTTGTCCGGGAATAGTGATAACGCTTTTTGAACAGTAAAGATGGTTCCTTTAACGTTAATGTCGAACGTTCTATCAACCTGCTCTTCAGTAATTTCACCTAATGGAAGGAAGTTGCCGGTGCCTGCATTAGCAAAAAGAATGTCCAACTTACCTTTTTCCTGCTTTATAATGTCATATAGTTTGTCTAAGTCTTCAAGCTTAGAAATATCACCTTGAACACCGGTTGCGTTCTTGCCAATTTGGTTAAC
>JAQSXG010000067.1 GCA_029256785.1 Neobacillus sp. | reverse complement strand
GTCGATATCATAGCCAGACTAGTACAGAAGTACGTTGGCTGGGGAATGGGTAAAACCATGTTTCTATTTGATTTAGTTGTCATTGCACTGTCAGTGATAACCTATTTAAATTATAAACAAGCTATGTATACTCTAGTCGCTGTTTTTATTGGTGCTAAAGTGATTGACTTTATGCTTGAAGGAGCATACTCCGCACGAGGTGCAATGATTATTTCTGAGAAAAACGAACAAATTGCTCAAAAGATTATGGAAGAAATGGAGCGAGGAGTTACGGTTCTAAAGGGGTACGGTTCTTTCACAAAGGTGGAACGAGAGGTTTTATACTGTGTCGTTGCCAAAAACGAAATTATTCGGTTAAAAAATTTGGCTACATCCGTTGACCCACATGTATTTATTTCAGTGAGTATTGTCCATGATGTCCATGGTGAAGGGTTTACCTTAGATGAAAATAAAAAACCAATAGAAAGATAAAAAGCAATGTCCGTGACATTGCTTTTTTAGATCTCCCCTATTCAACTGAGAGTTAAGATTAATCTTTATGACTTCTAGAGCGATTTTTCCTCATTTCCTTCTCTGCTTGGAACTTTCTCCAACCAACATAAGAAAGAGTTAAGATAATAATACTTCCAGTTGAAATAATTACCCACCATAAAGATGGGTCTGCCTCATCCTCGTCCATATTTTCAAATAGATCCTTCAAATCGGTTTCAAGGCCCTCTAATTCCTGCTGGCTTTTCATATTATTAACGACTTCTGAGCGGTATTCATCAATATAATTTATTCGAGCATCTAATTTTTGTATGTTTTCTACTGAAACATCTATTTTCATACTGGGATAAATTACATTATACAAGGATAAAAAGGTATTGAAATTGGTATGGAAATGTGCAGAATCCCCACTGTTTGCTGCTTCTTTCGCTTGTTGAAATGCAGTTAAAATGCTTTCCTTCATTTCGATCCATAATGGTTGATGACTAGTTGAAATCGCATCCACCACTAGTCTGAATTTAGTCATTTTTGTAACTCGTTCTTCGTATTCCATACTCGAATTTACTGCAGCCTCCATAGCCTCATCATGTGAAACAGTAACAATACGCAACTCATCCATTGTAAATGAATGGTTATTGTTGTAGATGTTAGTGAATTGCTCAGAGAAATAATCCAGTAGCTTTTTGGCGTCTTCGTATCTATGAAATTTCATCATTTGAAGAGCCTCATCAGAAATCATATCAAGTTTCTCTATCGGCGTTTGCTCATTAGCATAAACTGTTATGGGAGTGAGCATGATGACGATTGCAATTATTAGTAACCATTTGATCTTCAAACCTTGTCCCCCCTATCATTACTACTAAAATGTATGAAGAGTTGGACAAGGTTAGACCATCTTTTATAATATAAGAACTCTATTTTATCTCAAGTGTATAGCGGTTGGGACGGAGAACAAAATAATAGGCTAGTGCAATGGAAAAGACGGACAACCAAAAAGTAAAATACCCAATTATCTGGTTATAATCATTTAACATATGATATCTGGGCATCATAAAAAATACATAATCGATTACATCATTATGTAATGTCCAGACTGCAGTAACAAGTAAATGCCACCACTTAAAACGGTAAAAAGGGGCGTAAAGTAGTCCTTGGACAGCCATGGCAAGGTGAGAACCAATTAGCATAACACCAATCCAATCTAATTCTCCCTGAACTAGGAATACCAACATATTCATCACTACTGCCCATATACCATACTTAAACAATGTGACAATTGCTAGTGCTTCAATGAGTGGCCAGTTCTTGCGCATTAGAAATGCAATCAGTACAAATACAAAAAACAAACTTGCGGTAGGGCTGTCGGGAACAAATGCGAGAAAGATTCCCGGGGTATCTTCTAATTGCCAGCCATACCAATAATACCCATAAACTGTTCCCGCAATATTTACTACTAGCAATAACTTTAGAATGGATCTATTTGCTAGGAGAGGATAAATCCAACTCACCTTTTTTCCTCTTTTCTTTTTGGAATTTTACTCTGTTAATATTGTCTGTTGATTCCCGATCCAATTAATAGAGTAATAAATTCAGCGCTGTCCATTAACAGAATCTAAAATTTAAATGATAAAAAAAGCTGACGATATGCCGCCAGCTTTTTTGTTCATTTATTTTTCAGCTAGGCCTGTGATAAATTCGGAAAGCTTTTGTAGCTCCTCATCAGTGCCTTTAAAGATTCCAGCAGGCATTTTATCTTTACCATTTTTTGCAATCTCAGCGATTTCTTCAGCTGTTAAATCTAGGCCAATTAAGGATGGTGCAGCAGCACTACCCTGTAGATTTTCACCGTGACAAGTCAAACATGTTTGGTCACTAGCAATTTGGTAACCCTCACTAGCTGTATCAATTTCAACATCAGCTACAATTTTACCGTATTCTTTTGCTGCCTCCCAGTCATGGTTGTCAACACCCTGCCAAGTTAAGAACGTTATTGCAGCAATTGCCAACAACATAAATCCAGTTGCTAATGGACGCTTACTTGGACGACGTTCTGGTCCACGATCAATGAATGGAGCCAATAACAACGCACCAAATGCAATCCCAGGTATTACCATCGCTCCAATTACTGTATATGGTCCTGCAGCAAATTCATATTTTAGTAATTGATATAAGAATAAGAAATACCAGTCCGGCATCGGTACATAACCAGTATCTGATGGATCCGCGATCCTTTCAAGCGGACTTGGATGTGCTACCGTTAAACATAAAAAACCCACAAGAAATACTGCTCCTACCAACCATTCCTTCAAAAGGAAGTTAGGCCAAAACGCCTCTGTTTTACCAGGGTATTCTGAGTAATCTTTTGGAATATTTTTCATCGTCCGTGCCTCTGGTGCTAATACACGTGAGTCACCTACGAATTTCATTCCTTTTCCGCGATGCATCGAGCAATCCCCCTCCTTTATTCGTAAATAAGAAATTACTTATTGATATTCATGAGGTCTACTTTTTATAGTGGTCCAGATATACCTTGTTTACGAATCATGATGAAATGCGCACCCATTAATCCAAGCAATGCTGCAGGTAGGAAGAACACATGAATCGCAAAGAAACGAGAAAGTGTTTGGGCACCAACAATTGTTTCGTGACCCGCAAGTAATGTTTTTAGATGGATACCAATAAACGGTACCGCCTCAATAATTTGAAGTGTAACCTTTGTTGCAAATAATGCTTTCATATCCCATGGTAATAAATAACCTGTTAAACCTAAAGCCAGCATGATGAAGAAAATAAGAACTCCGACAATCCAGTTTAACTCACGCGGTTTTTTATAGGCACCTTGGAAAAACACGCGTAATGTATGTAAAAACATCATTACAATAACTAAACTTGCACCCCAGTGATGCATGCCGCGGACAATTTGTCCAAATGCTACTTCGTTTTGTAGATAGAATACTGATTCCCATGCATTCTTGATATCTGGCACATAGTACATTGTTAAGAACATACCAGATAAGATTTGTATAACCGTAATAAAAAATGTTAAACCACCAAAGCAGTATACAAACGCGGAAAAATGATGCGCTGGATTAACGTGCTCAGGTACTTCATGGTCTGCAAGGTCACGCCACAAAGGCGTAATATCTAGCCGTTCATCTACCCAATCGTAAATTTTGTTTAACAATGATTACGCCTCCTTTCGTGGCTCAGCTTTGCCTAGATAAAGATAGCCATCTTTTTCTTGAAATGGATATACATCTAACGGTGCCATTGGCGGAGTACCTTTGACGTTCGTTCCATCCTTTGTATAGCGGCCATTATGGCACGGACAGAAGAATTGGTCTGGGTGTGCCTCATCAGTTGCAAAGGCAACTGTACAACCAAGGTGTTTACATACAGGTGAAAGCGCTACAATATTATCTTGCTCATCCTTATAAACCCAAGCAGTTTCTGTAACATCAGACTTGTACCATGCGTCCACCTGTTCATAGGTATAATCAACCCGTGTTGGCTCTGTAGTAATATCGGCGACCTTTAGCGGTGTTGCAATATAATCTCCACCCGTTTTTGCTTTTAAAACTGGATCAATCGCAAAACGAACCATTGGCATTAACATACCAGCAGCCATGAAACCTCCTACACCTGTTAATGTGTAGCTTAAAAATTGTCGTCTTGAAACGCGATGCTTACTCATGTTTATCCCCCCCTCTATATTCATAAGTTAAGTCCATCGGACATTAAATAAACACATATAAAACTAGGACATAACCATGATATATCAACTTTTAACTAAGGTCAATATCATACTATTTTAAAAACATGTTATTGGGCTTAGAATTATTAATTTTCTTTCCACTTACGAGTAAATAGGGTTAATATCTGTTTAACTTGACTTTCAATCATAGATATCTTCTGTGAATCCTGTAAGTGCTCAAGTGGAAGTGACGGAAGCCATATTAATGAGCCATCAAGATTTTCTTCTTGCATTTTCCATTCACTTTCAGAAGTTATATAGAAAATATGTTTGAATTCACTTTTTTTTATATTCTCCTCCCATTTCCTTAATTCAGTTACCTCATCATCTAATCCTTCATTTTTTAAATATGTAAATGGCGGAAACAATAACACCCTACCTGTAAATTGTCTTTCCAGATAGTTTGTTAATAACGAAATAAATTCAGCGCTTGAAGCTGACTGTGTCATCTCCGTTCCAAAGGAAATGGAATATAAGGGAATAACCGCTGTATCTACATACTCCTTTGCACCTAAATATGTATCAATTTCTTTAGCTAACCATTTCATTCATAACACCAACCCTTTGCAATAACTAATACAATCATATCATTTTCCTTGGTAGCAGCAAAAGAAATATATAAAAATTTATATTGAAATCAAAATACAATATAAATAAAAATGGAAGCCTCTTATTGCAGGCTTCCGTTTTTCTCTATCTGCTCTAGGTGATTTAACTTTTCTGTCAATGCCCTAAAAGCTCTTTTGTCTTGTTTATCAAGCGCTTCGTCAATTAACTGTAGTAGCTTTTCCCGTTGAAATCGTTCAATACTATTCAGTAGGAATTGTTCGGCTATTAAACCATCTTTTTCATTCACTTGAAGATGTTTTGGAACATATGGATTTTCTTCTAATACCGCTGCATATTGATGGGCTTGATTGGAGGCATGGAAATTCAATTGAATAAAGATATCCTCATCCCGATTCAGCCTAATATCATGAAAGGATTTTTCAGCATCCGTTGTCATCACGTTTTCTTTATAAAAGCGAAACGGTACCTTGTCTACACAGTGTGTGGACATAATCAGCCCACGAGGGCAATACTGTGCTTGCTCAACAAAATGAACATTTTCCATTAATTGGTCGTGGCTCATTAAGTAATTTAATATCCAAACACATTCTCTTCTTTTTAATTGATAGTGATTTAAAAACCATCGAATAAAGTCCTTCTTCTCGTTGACAGATACAGGGGTTGCCATGAAAGTTTCCCTCCTCTGCAGAATTAGCTTTTTATTAATTTTCTCTACCGCTTAGACGTTCAACCAAATCCTGATACTCTCCATTTGTTGGATCACCTTTTTGCAGTTGTTTAAAAACTTCGGCAGCACGGTCGTTTTTTCCTTCTTCAATTAAAAAATATCCATAATCAGTAAGGAATATCTCGTTATCTTTAAAAAAAGTATATGCACTCTCATATTTGTCTAATGCATATGAAAACTCGTCTAATTTATTATATGCAAGTGCAGCATCCCATAAGAGTTGAGGCTCTTCATCTTCAACGTATTCTAGCTGCGAGATTAAATCAATGACATCTTCGTATCTCTCATGATGGAAAAAGAGCTTATTTAAAGTTAGAGCTGCTTCTGTGAAACCCGGGTCCAATGCTAAGGACTCTCTAAAATAGTTTTCTGCCTTTTCTGTTTTTCCAAGCTTGATGGCTATTTTTCCACCATAGAAAAACAATTCCTTATTAAACTCGTCTTGCCTTATTCCTTCTTCAATCGTTTTTAGGCTATTTGCCATGTCTTCTTCCCTTTCATACGCTTTTGCAAGATGCAAGTAAAGGGAATGGTACTCTGGGTCAAGACCCCTTAATTCCTCGAATTTTTCAATTGCCGTTTGGTTGTAACCTGCTTGCAAGGCTGTAAAGGCATAGCCAAACAGTGTATTAATCTCAAGTTTATCCTCTAATGCCTTGTCGTAATGACCTAACGCTTCTTCAAAAGCACCTGAAGCACTTAATAATTCTGCAATACGCTGGTGAAGGCTTACTCCGGCAATCTCATTATGTTCCTTAAGAACGATTTCATAAGACTTTATCGCTTTTTCGACCTCACCTTGTTCACTGAAAAGTTCTCCAAGTGCAAAATCAATGATGACTTCCTCAGGTAGAATTTGCTTTGCATGCAGTAGCTTTCTTTCACATACCTCATTAAGTCCTTGAACTTGATATAAATCTGCTAAGAGCAATAAAGATTGTCCAAAACTGGGGTCTTGTTCCGAAATTTTCTCTAATTCAAGAATTGCCTGTTCGTCATCGCCAGCCTCAACTAATATTTCTCCTAGCATGACAAGCAGTTCGCCTTCTTCAGGGTAAATTTCTAACAAGCTATTAACTAGTGATTTTGCTTCTGTTAAAAAACCAAACTCAAATAATTCTTCAGCAAGCAGGAATTTCTCGTCAGGCTTACCATTAGTTAATACAACATTATATTCATCTATCGCTTCATTATGTTGGCCATTTTCAAGTAGCGTAATAATTTTATTCACTCTATCCATTGTATCTTTCCTCTCGTCCACTAAGAATCATCTATAAAGAAAAAAAAGATGGGGTCTTTACCTTAACATATTCTCCACTTCCAGGTTTATATAAAACCTCATCTCCGGCTCTTATTACCTTTCCTTTGTGTACTGTAATAACAAGTCTATCATTATGATAATGAAATAGGTTTACTTCATCAACATTCTTGATTTCTCTGCCCTTTAAATATAAATTATAACTTAATTCTGTTCCATGCATCAAACTTGATTTTTGTGGATATAAGCCAATTTTGTTCAAATGTAATAGTGACATAGGCTGGTTTTCTATTATTTCCTCACAAACTGCTGGAATCTTTTCTTTTTCCATTATTACTTTCCATTTCGACATAGCATTCCTTGCTTCCTTCTTTTGGTCATTAGAAATTATTGGTATCAATGGACTGTTGTAGGGAAATATAGATTCTCTTATCCAACCCCAAGGGATATCTTTCAATTCTTCAATATCACTGACTTCTATAAAGATTGCAGGAACTTTTTCCTTTTTGCATTTCCTCATAAAGGAAGGTGTCACTAGTCTTATAGGTATTTTTACGCCAATGATAAAGTCAATAGGACAGCCAATTAAAGCAGTTTTTACTTCTTTCAGTTTCTTATTTAATTCGTGTTCATAGGTAACTGAGGAATAAGTAAATAACGTGGTACAACCCTTCATAATAAATTGTTCAATGATATATTTTTTCTGTTCATGAAAGGAGGTATTTAAAGGAATTGTGGAATCCAACTGGACAAATGTAGGTGTCATTATGAAGGCCTCTGTATTCATTCTAGTTAATTTATATCTCTTAAAATGATCTTGTTGGCCAGCAATTTGATTATCTTTAATCAGCAGTGAACATTTGGTTATTTTACTGTCTTTAAGTATCGTGGCATTTTCTATAATATAGCCCATTGCGCTCCCCTTTCTCTGCTTTCTGGTCTTTAAGACAAGCTATGAGGTTACTATCGAAACTATGACATGATAAAGCCAAAAATAAAAAGCTGCACCACGGCAGCTTTTAATTTTTAAGACTATTCAAATGGGCAAAGAAGTTTGGATAGGAAACAGAGATTGCTTCTGGGTTTTCTAAGATGACCTCACCTCTACAGATTTGTGCGGCTATTGCAAGCATCATTCCAATTCGGTGGTCACCATGGCTTGAGACTGTACCCCCAGTAAGACTTGACCCTCCATAGATTATCATACCGTCATTCGTAGCCTCTATCGCGGCACCTAGCTTCGTTAATTCTTGTACTACTGTATCTATTCGATTCGTCTCTTTGACCTTTAGCTCTTCAGCATTCTTAATAACCGTTATTCCTTCTGCCTGAGTAGCCAATAATGCGATAATAGGAATTTCATCGATAAGCTTAGGAATCAATTCACCTTCAATCACTGTCCCTTTAAGCTTTGAGAATTTAATTTTCATATCACCCATTGGCTCAAAAGAATCACCAGTCTGCTGTGTAATGTCCAAGCTTGCTCCCATCTTATTCATTACTTCGATAATCCCATCTCTAGTTGGATTTAAGCCTACATTCTTAAGGACAATTTCACTACCAGTGACAATTGCACCTGCAACAAGGAAAAAAGCTGCTGATGAAATATCTCCAGGTACATGTATTTCTGTACCTTTTAGCGTCTGATTACCATTAACGCTAATAACCTGATTATCCTTTTGAATCTCTCCGCCAAATTTGCGAATCATTCTTTCAGTGTGGTCACGGGACTTAGCAGGTTCAGTAATTGTACTTTCCCCATTAGCCTGGAGGCCTGCTAGGATAAGCGCAGACTTCACCTGGGCGCTTGCCACAGGGAGTTTATAGTGTATCGGAATAAGTCCACCACCACTGATACTAAGCGGGGTAAAGGCACCATCCTTTCGGCCATTAATAGTTGCTCCCATCTGCCTTAATGGTTCAGTTACCCTCGTCATTGGCCTTTTCCCAATTGATTGATCACCAATTATTGAGGAGTAAAATGGTCTTCCAGCCAATATCCCTAATAATAAGCGAATAGTCGTTCCAGAATTACCAACATCTAATATTTCATCTGGTTCTTTCAATCCATCAAATCCATTACCATAGATGGTTAGCAGATTTTCACTTTCCTCAATCTTTACCCCAAGTTTCCGGAAACAAGAAATGGTACTTAAACAATCATCACCAGGTAAGAAGTTTGTTACCTTGGTGACGCCCTTAGCAATTGAGCCAAACATGACAGAGCGGTGGGAAATTGATTTGTCTCCCGGTATTTCCAACTCACCATTTAACGCCTTATTGGTTGGCTGTAATTTTATAGATTCCATAAATAATCACCTTACCCAAAATCATATTATGTCCCAGTAGACGTCGCATAGCTAGATCGAGTATGAATACAACGTTCCGCTCTTTGACGATCCTCATCCGTTTGAAAACTAATAACTAAAACTCCGTATATTTCATCTTCCCGAGTTTCTAGGATACGAATATTTGTAATACTAATATCTTCTTGTGCCAAATACCCGGTAATTTCCGAAATGACACCCGGATAGTCCGGAACATCAACAAATAAATCATAAAATGCAGGAATTGCCCCTTTTTCTCTAGCTGGCAAGCCATCCCGGAAACGCTTTGCCTGAAGGAAATAATTTAATATCTCTTTGCTGTTTTCTTGAATTAGTAATTCTTTTACCCCATCCATTTCTTCCTGCCACTTATCTATAAGGTCAATTAAAATCTCACGATTGTGCAAGAGAATATCTTTCCACATTTCCGGACTGCTTGAAGCAATCCTAGTAATATCTCTAAACCCACCCGCAGCCAAACGAGGAATTAAACTATCATTACCCGCTAGTTTTTCCGTTTGGCGGACAATAGAGGCTGCGATGATATGCGGAAAGTGACTTACAATTCCCGTAAGATAATCATGATTATGTGGTGTTACAGTTAAAAACTTAGCCTTTGTGCCCTGTAGCCAAACCTTTAACAAATCTACTTTCGAGTGGTCAATGTTTTCTCCTGGGGTTAACAAGTAAAAGGCATTCTCAAATAAGATCTCCTTTGCAGCAGAAATACCACTCTTATGAGAACCAGCCATGGGATGCCCGCCAATAAAAGTGATTCCTCTCTCTTCTAATCTTGAGGCATTGGTAACGATTTTTCTTTTCGTACTTCCGGTATCTGTAATTATTACATCTGATTGTAATGGCAATTCAGATAGCAAATGAATAATTGTCTGAGTTTCAATGACAGGAGCAGCGATAATAATTAAATTTGCATTTATTGCCTCTTCAGTTATGTTAACAGCCACCAGATCAATGATTCCAAGCATTTTTGCAAGTCTAGCTTGTTCACTATTAATATCATAGCCTATGACGGTTACGGCAGGATGCTCTTTTTTAATACATAAGGCTAAAGAACCGCCAATTAACCCTAACCCGATGACAAATACACGGCCATTCAAAGCTGTTTCCCCCTATTTCCCAGTGAGCTCTTCAGATTCTCTTTTTACAAGAAACTCATTTATTACTTTTAGCAATCCTTCATTTTCTTCCTCTGTCCCAACTGTTATTCGAACGCAAGTAGGAAATCCTAGTGCTTTTCCTGAACGGACAATATATCCTTTTTCTAATAAAAATTGAAAAACTTTATCACCATCTACTTTAAAATCAATAAGGATAAAATTTGTTTGAGAAGGATAGTACTCTAATTTGTTTTGGTCACAAAACTCATATATCCGTGATAGAATCTTCCTGTTTTTCTGATTACACTCCTCAATAAATTCCTGGTCCCCTATCGCAGCTAAGGCTGCTGCTTGACCCAAGGAATTTACATTAAAAGGTTCCCTTGCAGGTTCTAGAGCTTTAATAATAGCCGGGTTTGCCACCCCATAGCCCACTCTTAGGGATGCAAGACCATATATTTTCGAGAAAGTTCTAAGAACAATTAAGTTAGGATAATTACGTGTTAAGTTAATTGATTGATAGTAATCTTCCGCCACAACATATTCATAATAAGCTTCATCGAGCACAACTAAAGTTTGTGTTGGGACCTTTTCTAAAAACGATACCAATTTATTCTCAGGTATATAGGTTCCTGTAGGATTATTAGGACTGCACAACCAAACAACGTTCGTGTTTTCATCAATAGCTGCCAACATTTGCTCCAAGTCATGCTCTCCATTTACTAATGGGACTTCTCTAATGGCAGCCCCTTCGATAACCGCATTATGTTTATATTGCGAGAAGGTCGGCACAGCCATTACAGTATTGGCGTCCGGATGAAGAAGTGCCCTAGATATCATTTGAATAATATTATCTGAGCCGTTTCCAAATATTAATTCTTCAGGCTTTACCCCAAGGAAAGATGCAAGCCCTTCTCTTAGACTTGTGGCATAACCATCCGGATAAATTGCCATGCTTAAGGATGTTGTTTGAAGTGCTTCTAGAGCCTTATTGGAACACCCATATGGGTTTTCATTTGAAGCAAGCTTAATAATTGTCTCAAGATTATATAATTTTTTTACTGATTCTGTTGATCTACCAGGCTGATAGGGAGTCAGTGTTAATAATTGCTTTTTCCATCTCAAATTCTCCACCCCATTACTACATTATTTATGTTTACTAACTTTTAAATCTGGTCTTAGCACTTTTGCTTTATTTAAATAAACATGATTAATTTCTTGCTGGGTTTGATCTGTGTTCACGTGAAGCATTACCCTAATACACATCTGTAAAGAATTCTCCACCGGCATTTCCCTCATACACATTACCGGTACATAGGTCCATCCAGGAAACTTCCTTAGGGCCCTAGCAGGGAAAGCTGCGTTAATATCCTCAGTAGTTGAAATAAACACAGATGCAACAAGTTCTGGTTCAATTTTATTCACCTGAATTAATTTTGCCAAAAGCTCTTCTGTTGCAGAAATGATTGCTTCTTCTGTATTTTGGTTGGCAGTAGTTGCCCCTCTCATTCCTCTGATCATGAAAAGCTCCCCCCTTTAGTTAAAACTATTAAGCTGTTTCATAAGTAATTCATCCGATACCTCTTTAAGTACTGGTCCCCCCATTTGTTCTAATAGGATAAATCGTATGGATTCACCTACTGTCTTTTTATCTTGTTTCATTCTAGTTATTAATCGTTCCAAAGATAATGCAGGAGGTATTCTGGTTTCATAACCTAGTTTTTCAATCCAATCTGTAAACTCACATAGATCAAAGGAAAGTCCGGTCAGCTCCTTACTTAATTGAAGCGCATAGAGCATTCCAATCATCACTGCTTCTCCATGGGTGAAATTCCCATATCCCATCTCGGATTCAATTGCATGACCTAGCGTATGACCAAAATTCAAATAGGCACGAATACCCGTTTCCCTTTCATCCCTTGAGACAAATTCGTTTTTTATTTTTATTCCTTTTGTTATTGCTTTAAATAACCGCTCGGCTGAAATGGTTTCTAGGCTATGTATATTGGTTTGTAACCATTGATAGAATTCCGGATCATAAATTAGAGCATGTTTAATGATTTCTGCAAAGCCGGAGCGTATTTCTTTTTTGGATAATGTGGTTAATAGGTCAAGGTCATAAAAAACAGCCATGGGCTGATGAAAGGCACCTATCATATTCTTCCCCAAGGGGTGGTTTATTGCCACTTTCCCACCAACTGCACTATCATGTGCCAAAATAGTTGTTGGCACCTGAATAAACGGGATGCCCCTCATAAAGGAAGCAGCAACATAACCGGACAAATCTCCCACCGCACCTCCGCCAAATGCAAGAATAACAGATTTACGATCGAGCTTGTTTTCTAAAGCAACTGTTAATGCCTGATAAAATACCTCAAAGGTCTTAGCTTTCTCTCCACTTGGTGCAGTAAAAACAATTGGGTCCCAAGCCTCCAACAGAGGCAAAATAGATCCAAGATGAAGATTTGCAACAGTTTCGTCGGTAATGATTAATATTCTTGTTAGGTCAGGACATTGATTGGTAAGAAAATTGCTAATTTCATTCTTTGCACCGTTTCCGACAGTCACTCGCTGGCGTTCAATTTCAGCCGCAAAGGTATCAAACCGGTCACTATAAAATTGCTCTAATAGCGCATTTGCTAATTCCCAGGCAACAACATGCTCAGCAACAACCGCAGCTGCTGGAACAGCACAGCTATCTGAACGTTCTACACTTGCAGAAAAAACTTCTTTTGAATCTATATCAACACTCATTAATGGTTTATATAGGGTTGGAATTGGTTTCATTACACCGCGGACAACAATTGGCATCCCTGATGTCATTCCCCCTTCCAAGCCTCCTAGTCGATTGGTCTTTCTTGTATACCCTTCATCTTGTGACCAGATGATTTCATCATGCACTTCACTTCCCGGTTTCCTTGCAGCTTCAAAGCCAATTCCGAATTCTACACCTTTAAAAGCATTTATACTAATAATCGCTGCAGCAAGTTTTGCATCTAACTTACGATCATATTGTACATAGCTTCCAACCCCTGCAGGCATACCTGATGCAATAACCTCTACCACTCCGCCAATGGAATCCCCATTTTTCTTTGCCTCATCAATTGCATCCATCATTTGTTGTTCTACACTCGAATCTGCGCAGCGAACAGGAGAAAGTTCAGTCAACTCCTTGAGATCCTCTATCGTTAAATTGGGGTCAGGATTTGCCTTAATTCCGCCGATTTCAACAACTTGTGAAACGATCGTCACTCCAACTAATGCTAATAGTTTCTTCGCTACCGCTCCAGCCGCAACCCTTACAGTAGTCTCACGGGCTGAGGAGCGTTCAAGGACATTTCTCATATCACGATGACCGTATTTTATTGCACCATTTAAGTCAGCATGCCCAGGACGGGGGCGCGTAATCTTTCGTTTCACTTCATCCTCTTGTCCTTCTTCTAATGGCTCAGGTCCCATAATTTTTGTCCAATGCTTCCAATCATTATTCTTAACAACCAACGCAAGAGGTGAACCTAGAGTTTGTCCATGACGAACGCCTGAGAGAATTTCAACTGTATCCTTCTCAATTTGCATCCGTCTCCCGCGACCATATCCTTTTTGTCGTCTCTGCAAACCCTCATCAATATCGGAAGCTAATAAAGGCATTCCTGCAGGCAATCCTTCTAAGATTGTTGTTAATTGTGGACCATGTGATTCACCTGCTGTTAAGTATCTCATTCCCATAACTCTTTCCCCCTTCAACTCATTAAAGGATTTTATATCAATATACCATATACCACTTAAGAAACATAGAGCAACTATTCAGAAAATAACGATGAATTTAATGTTTATTATTTAATTAATGATAATAATACGTTGTTCATTTGTATACTAAATTAGCCAACAAATTTTCAAATTCCTTTGCTAAGAGTATGTATGCGCATACAAAAAGGCACTTGTATTAAAAACATACAAGTGCCTTTTAATTATAATTAGTAGATCCATTCGTTAACTAGTTTTGCATATTCAACAACACCAGTATCTTTGAAGAATAATCCAATTTCACGTTCAGCACTAGTAGCTGAATCAGAACCATGAATAACATTTTTACCAACCGTTAGGCCAAAATCACCACGAATAGTACCCGGTGCAGCATCTTTAGGGTTAGTAGCTCCCATCATTTGGCGTGCAGTTGAAATTACATTTTCACCTTGCCATACCATAGCGAAAACTGGACCCGATGTAATAAAATCAACTAACTCACCAAAAAACGGGCGTTCCTTGTGCTCGCCATAATGTTCTTCAGCAAGTTCTGTTGGAATACTCATTAATTTAGCTCCAACTAGTTGAAACCCCTTTTTCTCAAAACGCGCAACAATTTCTCCAATTAAATTGCGTTGTACTCCGTCAGGTTTTACCATTAAAAATGTCTTTTCCACGAATCCCACTCCTAAATCGATATGTATAATTAATTGTCCTTTAGTGACAATCCATAAAAGATTACCATTTTTACGAATATTTCGCAAGGGGCAGAAACAAGAGAAACTCTTACTTCAGATATTATCTAAGAATAAAAATGAGAGTTAATCACTGATAGATTAACTCTCATTTTTAAAATTTACGCTTGCCAATAAACTTTGCAATATCATGGAGAGTTTTCTTCGCTCTATTTGAAGGAAGCTCTTCAAGCACAGCTAGTGCTTTCTCTAAGTATCTGTCGCTCAAGGCGATTGACTTTTCTATTGCACCTGATTGTTTAATTAGCGTTATAATGGAATCGATTTCCTCTCGCTCCATCTGCTCATGTACCTTTTCAATCTCTAAGCGAATACTAGTGTCCTCCATTGCATAGAGGGCAGGAACAGTGATATTTCCTTGTAATAAATCACTACCCGAGGGTTTTCCAAGTTCTTCCTCTGTTGAAGTAAAATCCAACACATCGTCAATAATCTGAAAGGACATACCAACATAATAACCAAATTGATACAACCTTCGATGAACTGGTTCTTCCACACCTGCAACAATAGCTCCCAACTGGCAGCTAGCTGCAATGAGAAGAGCTGTTTTTCTCTTTATACGTCGTAAATAATCTCTTAGGTTTTGATCCGTACGATACTTATCTTTGATTTGCTGGATCTCGCCAACAGTCACTTCGACAATCGTATTTGCTAATATTTTATGAGCTAAAGGTTTCTCTATTTCAGTCATTAACTCGAGGGCTAATGCAAAAATAAAATCTCCAGTATACATCGCAGTTTTGTTATCCCATTTTGCTTTTACAGTTGGCTGTCCTCTTCTAATATCCGCATCATCGATTACATCATCATGGACAAGAGATGCCATATGAATAAGCTCAAGGGCAACAGCTACATTTTTCATAACATTTATATCGTAATTCCCGAACTTCCCTGCAAGTAACACAAAAATGGGACGAATTCTTTTTCCACCAGCTTTTAATGTATGAATAGAAGCTTCTTTCAAAAGAATAGAGTCTGCCTGTATGGTTGCCTCTAGGTTTTTTTCGATTATGTTAATATCCGAATTCAAAAATGAGTACATCATTTTTAATTTCATTCGTAGTCACCCAGCTTTTCATCCTGTCTACTTATTCGTATTACTTCTTATACCCCATATGAACTGCAGCAGCTCCACCACTATAAGGTTTATACATTACATCTTTTAAGCCTGCACTCTCAAACATCCGTGCTAGTTCTTTCATACCTGGAAAGTCTCTTGCTGATTCTTGTAGCCAGGAATATTCTTTATAGCTTTTAGCAAATAATTTTCCAAACATTGGCATAATATATCGGAAATAAAAAAAGTATAGTTGTCTATAGCCAATTAATGTCGGTTGAGAAGTTTCAAGACAAACAACAATGCCACCTGGTTTAACTACTCTACGCATTTCTTTTAATACTTGTAGATAATCAGGGACATTTCTCAGACCAAAACCAATTGTTACATAATCAAAACTATTATCAGGAAAAGGGAGTTCCATCGCATTTCCATGCACTAGATTTACCTGCTTCAGCCCAAGTTCTTTTACCTTTTCAACCCCAACATTAAGCATGTTTTGGCTAAAATCTAAACCAGTGACTTCGCCCGTTGGACCAACGGCGTCGGCTAATGCAATCGTCCAGTCAGCCGTTCCACAGCAAACATCTAGTGCCTTTGATCCCGGCTTGACATTCATCCTCTTCATGGTGTCTTTGCGCCATTTGATGTGCTGTTGAAAACTAATAACTGAGTTCATTTTATCGTAGTTATCAGATATTTTTTCAAACACCTTATGAACTCTTTGTTCTTTCGATTGCTGCATGTATTTACCCTTCTTCCACTAATGTTTTCGCAATTGGCTCATGTTCATTGACTATTGATGTTATTCGTTCCTCTAACATATCGTTAAGAAAGGGAAGTTGGTTCATCCCTTTTACTATTGTTTGCTTTGAATTATCAAGGTATTGACCACAAATAAAAAGTAACTCCCGCTTTTCTTCACTAGTTATAACCGAATGCTTATTGTGCGGAAAATTTATATCCTTCAAGCGGTCGAACAACCGTGAACTCCCACTATTAATAAATTGATTTTCTTCTCGAAGTAATCTTTTCATAAAAAACAAATTAGCAATGAGCTCATTCCACAGATCAACTTTAAAATAATTTGAAAACCGCGTGATTAAGCTACTCTCAATTCTTTTTACACTTGTCATCAGTTCATCTATTCCACGGGATTCATTTCGATAGACGGATATTTTATGTTCATTAACTTCTTTTATCCCTTTAGAGAGTTCTTTGATCATAAAATTGTCTTCAGAGTCCGCTAGGAGTTTATAGTATAAGCCACTATAATAATCTCCTGCTAGAACAGTTAATTGTCTATTTTTTTCATCAACAGTTTCATTTGATATAAGTTCATGGGTATCAAGGGCTATTTGAACAAGCATAGTAGTCGTAGCATAATTTTCAAGTTCATTGTAAGACAATTCGAGACGTTCCATAATTGACAAAAGAACAAGTAATTTGTCTTGGTCAATTTCAGGAACTTCAATGTATTTAAGCAAGTAAGGATGGTTTACCCTTTGTTCAACCTGCAGTTTTATGTCTGAAAATTTCTGTCGAATGTCTGGCAATTTAATCACCCTTGCTTCCCCGTATAATTATTTATTATGTCCTTTTATTCTTAACAAGGCAGTGACAATTATATCATAAAAGCTTTTTGCGTGAGCAGGAATTCACAAAATAAATACATTTTCAAAAAAAGGAAATATGTAAAAAAGAAATTATCTGCAATCAAGAATCTTTTTATCTCTTACTTTTTGATGTCACTCTCTACTTCACCAAAGTGTGTAAGTATTTTAGCATTTCCTCTTACTTTAATTGCCGATGTATGTTCGGTAAATTGAGCAATTAACACTTCTCCTTTATCAAGCTTTTCAGAATGATGGAACCTTGTATCTGTTCCCCTGGTTAAACCAATTACATTTACACCCTGCTCCATAGCCTTAATTACTACAAAGTCACTTGTTTGCGGTTGACGCTTTTCCATTTATACACCCCATTTTTAATTACGAATTAATGAAAGTATTTCTGAACGGGCATTCGCATCATTTGCTAAAGTCCCACGGACAGCTGTTGTAACAGTTTTAGATCCTGGTTTTTTTACTCCGCGCATTGTCATACACATATGTTCTGCTTCTACAATGACCATAACTCCATGAGGCTCTAACTTTTCCATCATACTTTCTGCGATTGTAGATGTTATTCTTTCCTGCAATTGAGGTCTTTTAGCCACTGATTCAACTGCCCTGGCCAATTTACTTAGTCCCGTGACTCTACCGTCTTTTGGAAAGTAAGCAATATGTGCTTTCCCGAAGAATGGGACAAGGTGATGCTCACACATAGAATAGAATGGGATATCTTTTACTAACACTAATTCTTCATAGTCTTCACTAAATATCGTTTCAAAATGTTTCTTTGGATCATCATTTAAGCCACTGAAAACTTCTTCATACATTTTTGCAACTCTTTTTGGTGTATCAAGAAGCCCTTCGCGGTTCGGGTCTTCTCCAATTGCTTCTAATATTAAACGCACCGCTTCTTCTATTTGGGTACGATTTATTTCTGACATTCAAACTCCTCCTATGGTTACAAAAAACAAATATATTACTTCCATATTAGCATAACCCTTTCAACTCAAGCAAAAATCTTCAATTATAGAAAAAAGGCCATGGGGTTATCCCATGACCTTTTTGCCTAAGCATACGCTCAAAGCAATAAATTTATGTAAATTATTTTACTGCGTCTTTAAGCGCTTTACCTGGTTTGAAAGCAGGAACTTTGCTAGCTGCGATTTCGATTTCCTCACCTGTTTGAGGATTGCGACCTTTACGGGCTGCACGTTCGCGTACTTCAAAGTTACCAAAACCGATAAGTTGTACTTTATCACCATTTTTTAAAGCATCTAGAATTGCATCAAAAACAGCATCAACTGCTTTTGTAGCGTCTTTTTTAGAAAGTTCACTTGCTTCTGCTACTGCGTTAATTAGTTCTGTCTTGTTCATGCTTGTCACCTCCTCCCAATAAATTAAGTTAAGATTTGTAAATAAGATTACTTATCTACATTTCTAAACAAATTTTGTACATTCTATACGTTACAGCGCGGTTTTATTAGAAAAATAAATAAAAATAGCAACTAATAGAAATTTTAATCTACTTTTTCGAAAAACCTTGCTATATAAAGGTTTAAGCACTATAACGTAAGTCTGTTAAAAGATTATCATAATCATTTGAGGTTATCAAGAATATTTCATGAAATAATGGTAATCTTTTCTTCAGTTCGACAAAAATCTACCTTTTTTGAAATATTTGGTAGCCTTTTTTTGTTTAAATAGCAAAAAAGACTCCAAGTAGGAGTCTTGTTGCTTATAGGATAATCGCTATTAAGCCGCCCGAGCCTTCGTTGATGATTCTTTCTAGTGTTTCTTTTAGTTTATATCTTGCATTTTCCGGCATTAATGAAAGCTTCGCCTGAATCCCTTCACGAACAATGGAGCTAAGTGATCTTCCAAAGATATCAGAATTCCAGATGGATAGCGGATCATCCTCAAAATCCTGCATTAAGTAACGGACTAGTTCTTCACTTTGTTTTTCCGTACCAATGATTGGGGCAAATTCAGATTCAACATCCACTTTAATCATGTGAATTGAAGGGGCAACTGCTCTTAATCTAACACCAAACCTAGCACCTTGGCGGATAATTTCTGGCTCTTCTAAACTCATATCTGATAGGGATGGAGAGGCAATACCGTAGCCGGTTTGCTTAACCATCTTTAAGGCATCCGCAATATGATCATATTCTGCTTTTGCATGTGCAAAATCCTGCATGAGCTCGAGAAGATGATCCTTTCCTCTAATCTCAACTCCAACAATTTCTTTTAAAATATCATCGTAGAGTTCATCTGGCGCAAACAAATCAATTTCTGCCACACCTTGCCCCATTTCAATCCCAGCCAATCCAGCTCTTTCAATGTAATCAAAGTCACTAAATTGTTGGACCACTCTATCAACATCTCTTAATCTTTTTATATCCTTAACTGTCTCTTTTACAGCTTCTTGGTAGCTTTCACGGAGCCAATGGTTCTCTCTTAACACCATTACCCAGCTA
>JAQSXG010000674.1 GCA_029256785.1 Neobacillus sp. | reverse complement strand
TATGGCGATTGGTGCGACTAGGTCTGAAGAGGTAGCTGAAAAAGTAGGTAAGGCAATTGGTGAGGAACTCCATTCCCTTGGGATTAATATGAATCTAGCACCAGTGCTAGATGTAAACAATAATCCTGATAATCCTGTTATCGGTGTTCGTTCATATGGTGAAGATCCTGGGTTAGTTGGGAAATTGGGAACTGCTTATATTAAAGGTCTTCAAGATAGTGGGACAGCTGCAACTGCCAAGCATTTTCCAGGGCATGGCGATACAGCGACAGATTCACACATTGCATTGCCCGTTGTACCACATGATATTGAACGTTTAAAAGCAGTAGAATTATATCCGTTTCAGCAAGCAATGAATGGCGGAATTGATGCGGTGATGACCGCTCACGTGACATTTCCAAAAGTCGACGATTCAACTGCGATCTCTAAAAAGGATGGTTCAGTGATTCCTGTACCAGCTACACTATCTAACAAAGTCTTAACGGGTCTTATGCGTGAAGATATGGGCTATAACGGGCTGATCATTACAGATGCGATGAATATGCAGGCAATTGCAGACCACTTTGGACCGGTAGATGCAGCCATACGTACGGTAAAAGCGGGCTCTGACATTGTGTTAATGCCTGTTGGTCTTGAAGCAGTAGCAAACGGCCTCTACAATGCGGTAAATACGGGCGAAATTTCAATGGAAAGAATCGAACAGTCAGTCGAGCGAATTTTTACATTGAAATTAAACAGAGGAATTGTAAAGGCTGAAGTGGAAGAGAGCATCGACGAACAAATCGCCAACGCCCTACAAGTAGTTGGGTCAGCGGAACATAAAGCGATAGAAAAAGAAGCAGCAGAAAAATCAATTACACTTGTGAAAAATGATAATGCTGTACTTCCGCTTAACGCCAGCAAAGGAGATAAGATCGTTGTCGTCGGTTCGAGCGCTACAACAATCGCCGCGGAGGTTCAAAAGCATCAAGGAAACGTAACTGTTATAAATACGGCAATTCCACTTACAGCTGCAAATTTGGCGATTGCGAAATCAGCAAAATATATTATCTTAGGAACAAGTACCTCTACAGTAGCTAACAGAGCACCAGTCACTAACTTAATGAAGTTAGCAAACCAGCTGATCGAACAAACGGAAGTACCGGTGATTGCAGTCGGAATCAGAAATCCATATGACATCATGGCCTACCCGAATGTAGATGCATACCTTGCCCAGTATGGAACAAGACCAACAAGCTTCGAAGCAACCGTCAACACCATCTTTGGAGTAAACAACCCAACAGGAAAACTCCCAGTTACTATCTACAACCAAACTGGCGGGGTACTATTTGGCTTTGATTATGGACTTGGATATTAAATCTGTGACTAAATCGGTGCCTGTCACCGCCCGTGGACACTGTCCACTCGGGGCGGACAGTTAGGCATCAAACCGTGAAAAGACCTCAACCCTACCTGTAGGGTTGAGGTCTTTTCACGGTTTTGCGTGTTTTTTAAAAAACTTTACTACGGGGCTTGCTGTTTCGTGTTGAATTTCCTTTATTAGCTTTTTAAAGCTGTAGGATTGGACATTTAACAGTTCTTTACGAACATCCTTGTTCTGCCAAATCGACTTCGGAGAAAGTAAGTATTTCTTTAATTCACGTTGATAGTGGACGTCATTCCCGACTTTTTTCGCCGTCCATTGAATAAATAACAGCGCCGTTTGCTCATCTGCATACTTGCGTAGATAACCAAAAAGCTGACTATAGTGATAACTGCCATCTTCGTCTGCAAACGCAGCTAAGAGATGCTGAAAATACGTCGGAGAAAACTGGTTTTCCAGCAAATGCTTAAGGACTTCACGCACTTGTTCACGACTGCAAAATGGTAAACTCTTCAATGATAATTCGACAGGAAGCGTAGGAGAACGGAAGATGTCATGAAGAACAGTCATAATTTTATACTTCGCAAGGACTCCCGCTTCTTTTAGCTCACTTTCTGAAAGTTGGTTCCTCGTTAATCGCCCGAACGTCTCAATATCCTCCAGTGTAAGATTATTCAAATTTACCCCGTCCAACAAGGCGATTTCCGTGAAAAGCATCAACCGTTCCTTAAAGGAGGTAAATTCGGTTCCGTCCAGCTGATAATCCTTAACCAGATTGGCAGCCTTAACTGGATTAATCGCGTCGCCAACCGCATCCGCCGTAATAAAAATCATCTGCGATTCAAACCAGCTATTTTTTAACAAAAAGGGTGCGGCTACTAATAAATGAGAGAGTGAATCTAAAATATTTTCCACATGCCGTAATGATTTAAATTTTTCGTCAATGTATTGATTAAACATCCACCCATAATCAGGGTGCTCATGGATAAATTCAATAAGGTGCTGATAAGTGTGTGGGTCTTCCTCAAGGATTTTCCAAATGTCATGAAATAGTGGATCGTTTTCATAGTGTTTAAGTGTGTTAATGATATAGGAAAGGCCATCCGCATGAAGAGAAATATGATTAAATTCCATCACCGCTCGAATTATATCAGTCGCTGTCGCTTCATCCATTGCTAATTTTTCTTCCTGCATTTGTGCAATAAATAACTGTTCCAAATCTCTTTTCACTGCCTTGTCTTTCTGTAAGAACTTCAGCAGGCTAGAGAGGAAGCCGATTTTATTTTTCTCAAAAAAGCCGCTGTTGCCCTCAGATAGCGTTTGATAAATGGCCGTTTGATAAATGGCCGTTAACTCATAGTAGCTGGCTATTTCTAATTTGTCCTCTTCGGTAAAACCCGTCAAAGCTCTTTCTGCAAACTCATAGAAATCATCAAGCTTCTCACCTGCTACTAATTGCATACAGGCAAAATCCAAATATTCATGATCCTGACCTTCGAGCGGAGCAACACCAGAAATTCGCCCGGTGGATAAATCAAAAATGAATTGTTTTTCCATCAAGCGGTTACGAATGTTTAGGGTTCCTGGCTCAAAGAAGGTGATATTGATTCCTTTTTTTCCTTCCGGTTCGCTAGAAAAAGTAAGCGCTCCAAGTTTCCCACGGTAACTATACGGCAAGTAGTGAAAGAGTAATTCTAGAAGTTTTCGAGCTACCTTCGAATAGTCTTGTAGTTCGGCATTTAGCGCAATATACACCATTTTCTTGCCGGAAACCGAGCTCATGACCGCAAATAATAACTGTTTAAAAATCTGTTCAGAGATACCTAGTTCTAAAAGAAGTTCATTATTATTAGCCAGTAACTCCTTTTCTTCTCCCACACTAATATCAGACTCAGGGAGGACATGTCCCATGTCCCTATCATAGGACGTTATAAAGTCATTCAATTGGAACAGCCTTGCTGGATTCTTGAGCCATTCTTGTTTACATTCCTGTGGAATAATATAGTTATGCATAAAATAGGTACTACGTTGCCCTGTAAAATCCCGGGGGATATGCACGGCCTGGCCAATAATAAGATCGCCTGTTTCGGGCTGAATAATGGTCAAAGCTTCCGGGTAAAGTGAGCCATCTTTTTCTCCACAACTTGACAAGGCTTTAGGTGGAGTATATATACAAATTGGATGCAAATATTTTTTCACAAATGCTTTATCAAGGTCCTCGGAAATAGCTATCGTGTCATAACCGGCTGTCGGATGAAAAATACCGCCGCGTTCCCTTGTATAGATTTGCTGCTTAATCTTCCTTCCGCTCACTATTCATATCTCCCTTCAATAAAACCCAGTTTATATAATAGCCAGATAAATGGCTCATCCACACGAACGGGACTAATGATGCCACTTACCTGTTGATCAACAGGATTGCTACCCAAGGCGGATACGGCAAAGAATGAGATGTTTTTAAAATAAACATCCATTGCATTTACGAAGGGAGTATCAACCTTTTCGAGAAAATGCCGAATTTCTCCATTGATATTCTCATATTCTGAAAGGTTTAAGTGGGCACGATGTGAGATGTTTTTAAATACATTACTATTTGTGCGGATATATTCGCTGTCATCTTGTTTTAATACATGCAATAGGTCGCTTTTCGTCAACACAACTGCAGTCGGAATCGAAGTTTTACTATTTTCTAAGTGAGCGATAAAGTCACCAAACAAACTAATAACCACTTCGCGGGGTTCCTCAGCAACGCCAGCAATTTCCCCTGGTTTTTCTCCCATCTGATGGATCATTTTATCGCGAATAGTACGGATTTGCATGGGATCGACTAAGAACAGAATCCCAGAAGAATTCTTAATATGTGAGGCATGGAGTTGTAGATAATCCTTGTCGGTCATACCCTCGCCGGCAACATCAAAAAATACGAGTGTTAACGGTGGCTTCTCTTCCTCTCTAAAAATAAATTGAAAGATAAACGGCTCTTGCCGATTGGCTGTAGCTGTGGATGTTAATAAGGTGCCATTTTCAAACAGTGGGATTTCGTAATCTTGACGAAATCGTCTACTAATCCCATTGTCGAGTGGGATGCAGGCCGCATCAAAGTTATTGGCTGTTTTCCGCTGGAGGGTATGGATCAACGATGTCATATATACCGACTTCCCTACGGAAGTTGCACCAACAATGGAAACAATATTGCTTGGGTGTTTGCCAGCAGTAATCGGGAGGTCGTTATGACATTCAGGACAAAGTCGTTTCCT
>JAQSXG010000673.1 GCA_029256785.1 Neobacillus sp. | reverse complement strand
GGGAAAATAAATAATTCCGGCGTAGAATCAATAAATGATGTATCATATTCTCCTTTTCTAAAGTTTTCGTGCCTAATTACGTTCTCAAGAAAAGGTATATTCGTCTTTATTCCACGTATTCTAAACTCTTGCAAGTTTCTAACCATCTTTGATGCGGCTTGTTCAAATGTCAAGGCGTGTGTAGAAAGCTTCACAAGTAAAGAATCGTAATATGGTGTAATAACCGCACCCTGAAACCCATTACCTGCGTCAAGGCGTACTCCAAATCCCCCTCCAGACCGATAGGCCATTATCTTTCCGGTATCAGGCATGAAGTTGTTTAATGGGTCTTCCGTTGTTACCCTAGACTGGATTGCAAAACCATTAATCCGGATATCTTTCTGAACTGGGATCCCAATTATCGAACCATGTAAATCAAGACCTTCTGCAACCAGAATTTGAGTATGTACAATATCTATTCCTGTTACCATCTCGGTAACGGTATGTTCCACTTGAATCCTCGGGTTGACTTCGATAAAATAAAACTCTTCCCCTGCAACAAGAAACTCTACTGTTCCAGCATTAAGGTATCCAACTTTTTTCATTAATTTAACTGCTGACAGACAAATTTGTTCACGCAATTCCTCACTAATTGAAACACTAGGAGCAACTTCAACTACCTTTTGGTGTCTACGTTGGACGGAGCAATCCCGATCATATAAGTGAACAATTTCACCAAAGCTGTCTCCAATAATTTGAACTTCTATATGCTTCGGTTTCTCAATTAACTTTTCAAGGTAAACCTCATCATCTCCAAAAGCCGCTTTCGCCTCTGATTTCGCCCTGGCAAATGCCTCTGCCACTTCCTCTTGTTTTTGGACAATTCTCATACCACGACCGCCACCACCAAGTGTAGCCTTAATAATAATTGGGAAGCCATAAGTATCAACGAAATCCTGGAGTTCACTTAAATTGGCAACGGGTCCCTCACTCCCTGGAATAACTGGAATTCCAGCAAGTTCTGCCTGCTTTCTCGCCTTGACCTTATCACCAAACATATCTAGGTGCTGTGAAGTTGGTCCAATAAAGATTATTCCCTCTTCTTCGCACCGTTTAGCAAAATGAATATTTTCGGATAAAAATCCATAGCCTGGGTGAATAGCATTTGCTCCGCTAGATTTCGCAATGTCAATGATCCCATCAATGTCTAAATAGGCGTCAATTGGTTTTTTTCCTTCCCCGACTAAATAAGCTTCATCTGCTTTATAGCGATGATAGGAGCCCGTATCCTCCTTTGAATATATTGCAACGGTACGGATATTTAGTTCTGTGCATGCACGGAACACACGAATGGCTATTTCTCCCCTGTTTGCTACTAGTACTTTATTGATTTGTCTTGTCAATGTTAGCACCTCTTTCTATATTTTATAAAAACGCAGGGAATGTTGCTTCCCCGCGTTATGTTCTAAATCGATATAGGTTTCCTTCTCGTTGTATTGCTTTTTTTTCTTTCTCAGGCTGTGTTTTTTTATATTTACTTTCGTATTTTACAAACATTGAGACATTGACGAGAATGCCTGAAGCTATGGCTAGCTGAAGAAGAGAGGAGCCACCGTAACTTACAAATGGTAGTGGAACACCTGTCAGCGGGATTACTCCTGATACACCTGCTAGATTAACAAAGGTTTGAATTCCTATCATGCTCGATATCCCAATCGCCAATAAACTTCCAAACGGATCCTTACATTTTAAACCGAGGTAAATTCCCCTTAAAACAATATATCCTAAAGTGAGAATAACAAAGCTAACTCCCCAAATACCCAGCTCTTCTGCAATTACAGCCATAATAAAGTCTGTATGTGACTCAGGTAGATACCCAAGTTTTTGGACGCTTTTTCCCAAACCTAAACCATTAACTCCACCAGATCCAATTGCAATATACGAATTAGCTAAATGAAAACCATATTTTTCTTCATCCACAAATGGGTCATTTAAGACGTTAAATCGGGCCATTCTATTTTCAGAAAATATTTCATCCTGTAGAGCTATAACAAAGGGTGCTACAATAATAACTCCTATTAATACTAATCTCGTAATGTTTTTAAGATTCATACCAGAGGATAGGATAATCATTACTCCGATTAAAGCAATAATGATAGCCGTTCCAAAGTCAGGCTGGACAGCAATTAATGCACAAACGAGAATAAGATATGCAAGTGGAGGGAGAACACCTCTATTAAATTGATTGATATACGCCTGTTTCTTTGCATAAACAGCAGACAAATAAATAATTACAAAAATCTTTACAAACTCTGCAGGCTGTAAACTTAATGGGCCTATTTCAAACCAACTTTGCGCATTCCCTTTAACTTGTCCAAAAATAAACAGTCCGAGGAGTCCGAAAATAGAAACTGCTGTAATAAAAACTAGAAATTTTGTGCTCCTCATTATTTTATATGGAAAAAGAGCAACAAAAGTAAAGACAAAAAAGGAACCTATTAAAAATAGCTTTTGACGTTGATAAAAATAATCACTCGCAACGTGATATCTTTGAACAGAAGAAGCCATACTTGCGCTATAAATCATAACTAAGCCAAATAAAGACAGTAGGACGATGGCAATAATTAATGTGTAGTCGTAAGACTTAAAGATTTTTTTAACCATATTATTACATCCTCATTTTCAAAATAGATATTAATGCTATTATAATAGAAAATGGAACGAATTACTTGAGGAATTGTTACTGCTCTAGACTTTTTTTAAAAATAGAATAGTCAGAAAATATTAAAAGGGTAATAAAAAACTCAAACAATACCTTA
>JAQSXG010000672.1 GCA_029256785.1 Neobacillus sp. | reverse complement strand
GTCTAATATTGTTTCCGCAATCGCTTTTGCAGCTACATATGGCACGCCGTTACCGACCGTTTTGAAAGCATTAGACAAGGTGATTTTTGGTGGTAAAACGTAATCAATTGGCAAAGACTGTATCGCTAACGCCTCAGCAACAGACAGCCGTCTTGCGTGATACGGATGTAAATGTACTTCATTATTTCCATAAGCAGCTGTTGGCGAATAGCGCCATCTATGTAGACGTTTATAGGACTTTTTGGAGTCATCACCCTCATCAATGACTTCAAACTTAGCCCTGCCTGCTCTAGGTGTAAAATACATATCTTTATTATCGTGTTCATCGATCTTGTTTTTATCGAACCAATATTGCACAGTCAATTCTTCTGGCACACCGAGTGGTTTTAGTAATTGCCCACCCTCTTTAAATGGGTCCACAGTTGGAAATGGAATGGCAAGTAATTCTGACTTCGAATATTTAATGTGGCTCTCCCATGGGAAGATTTCACTTAGTGGAGTATTTATGTCATAACCGATCATTTTAAGATGCTCTTTTTTTATTCCGAAAAGGATAATTCTTTCACGTTGTTGAGCGACACCATATTCAATTGCATCAATTAAACGTTCATCCATAACATATCCATTAGCGCTTAACTTTTCTTTCATGTTTTCGTAAAATGCCCGATGCTTTTTCGTGCGCCAAAGCCCTTTTACGTTCTCAAACAAGAAAAAATCAGGATGTTGCTGACAAATGACCTTAACGTATGTTGCTGTTAATTTTCCATTCTCGCCATCTGAACCTCGATTTTTTCCTCCGACTGAAAAATCGGGACAAGGCGGTCCACCAATAAATCCAATAAAATCTCCACGCTCTCGAGCTTGTGTCATACATGTATTTAACTTCAGATTCGAATCTGTAGAAGGATCAATGAATTCTGAAACATCGTTAGGAGCATAGCCAAACTCTGGCTCCGGCAAATGCATATGTTCTCGAGAATATTTATACGTTTCCATAAATGGTTTGTGAAATTCATTCACAAAAGCGACGTTATAACCGCTCTTCTCAAATCCTAAATCTAAAAATCCAGCTCCAGAAAAAAAAGAGAAGATAGTGGGCCTCGTGATGTTATACATGTAATCTCATCCTTACCTATAAAAAGTTATTAAATTCAAATCATCAAAAGTATGCGTTCGGCAAAGTAGAATCATTTTCCTGCTTTTTAGAGTATACTTCGTTTTGAAGAATTTCAGTATACATTTACTTTTCTTGTCGAATTGCGATCTGTTAACTATTATGAGGCATCTGAATCAATCCATCAAAATACAATATAAGCCATTAACAGAAAGCAGTCGAAATAGAACGCATGTTCCTATATAATTAAATCATATATTTTGAGGATAGGTCAAATTATAGTGTCAGTTTTCTTTGCAAATGTGATAGAGGGATAACCATTGAAAATGTCGAAAATTATAGTAACTGGAAATGAGGAATGGAATTAACATGAGGAATTTGTCTTCCAATGCTAATAGTATTTCAGAAATCCCGATTTTATCCTTCTTTACAGGTGCCGGTTTTTTAGATATTGGATTTATGCAAGCTGGATTTCAAACAATTTGGTCTAATGAATTTGATCCGCATTTTGCTAAAGGTTTCGAATATGGAATCAGCTCCATGATTGGTAAACATCATAAGATTACAAATACGTCATCTATAATAGAATTGGGTCCGAACCAAATTGCTAAAGAAGCATTTCGTAATATACAAACTCCCGATGTTTTTGGAATAATCGGTGGACCACCTTGTCCTGATTTTTCAGTTGGCGGAAAAAATAAGGGGCGAACTGGAGAGCATGGGACACTTTCAAAAATTTATGTCGATAAGATATTAGATCTACAGCCAACCTTTTTTTTATTTGAGAATGTTAAAGGGCTTTTTAGAACAGCGAGGCACCGGGAGTTTTTTGAAAGTCTCCGAATGCAATTTGCAGAACATTATTTAACGGATGTCCGTGTTTTGAACTCGCTGGACTTTGGAGTGCCGCAAGACAGGGAAAGGGTCTTTATGGTGGGGTTAAAAAAGAAGTGGTTAAAAAAGAAACTCGGCGTCAGAATTATCCCTAAAGACTATTGCTGGTTTCATTGGCCCGAAGATCGCAGGTATTCAGGTGCAAAACAACGCTTTATTTGGCCGCGGGAATCTCCATTTGGAGTTAATCCGGATAAGCCATCCGGTATTCCGGAAGAATTAATGGTTGGTCCGATTATATGTGATCTGGAACAAATCGCTGCCTTGCCAAATGGGCTAGAGGGATTACGGCCCGTCAGCGACAAGTATCATGTTATTCAAGAAGGGGATGTTTCACGTAAAAGTTTTAAGCGGTTGCACCGCTGGCGTTATAGTCCTACTGTAGCCTATGGAAACAATGAAGTTCATTTGCATCCCACACAGCCAAGAAGGCTTACAGTTCGTGAAGCGTTAAGGATTCAGAGCGTTCCGGATACATATGTGCTTCCACCGGATATGCCCTTGACACGTAAATTTAAAACAATCGGAAATGGTGTGCCTGTTAAATTAGCTCATGCTATGGCCGTGGCAATCAGGAGAATGATAGAGGAGGACCCGATATGACACAACCCGGTTTATTTTTTGATTTTACACCAGATCCAAAGGTGTTGATAGCATTAACCCATACACCAATGCTTCCCCTGGATGCATTGTGTGAGCTTCTTGATAATGCTATAGACTCTTTTCAGGCGGCAAAACTTACAGGCATTAGAATTGAAAAACCGCTGATTTCTATTGAATAGAAATCAGCGGT
>JAQSXG010000671.1 GCA_029256785.1 Neobacillus sp. | reverse complement strand
AAATAGAAAATCTGCCTGAATCAAACGAATTAGCTGAAACCGAAAATGACCAATTACTGGAGTCCCCTTCATTGGTACCGGGAGATTTCTTTTATTTTACAAAAATATTATTGGAAAAAATCCAACTTGCCCTAACCTTTGATGATATAAAAGAAGCAAGGTTAATAGCAGAATATGCTGCCGAACGTCTAGCAGAGGCTGAAGTGCTGTTTGCTGAAGGTGATGAAGAAGCAGCTCTAGATACAATAACTGCTGCAATAGAGTATATGGAAAATACAGATGATGTCGTTGAAGAACCACCAGTCGAAGAACCGGTAGAAGAACAAACGGATTTAATAGATGTGGAACTTGATGTAGAAGTAATTGATAACGATGATGTTTCACCTATAGAAGAACCAGCGGTTGAGGTTGAAGATGGAATTGATGCCCTAGTATCTCAAAATATTATTGCCTTAACAGCTGCGATGGAAAAAGTGAAGAATCCAAAAGCAAAAGCAGCATTACAAAGAAACATTGATAAAAGCTATACCAAGCTTGCAAAGAAGTTAGAAAAGCAAATAAAGAAGGAAGAAAAGCAATTAAAAAAGGAAGAAGAGGTTACTAGTAAAGAATCACCGGTACAAGTAGTTGAACAAGAGTTAGGAACTGATGATATTAACGATGGAGTGGAAAATTCTCCTGATACACCAACAAAGCATGAACAACGTGAGGCTTTGAAAATAGAAAAGAAAAACTCACAAAAAGTAGAAAAACAACAAAGACAAGAAGCAAAAGTACAGGTAATGGAAGAGAAAAAACAGTATAAGGAAAAGAAAAAAGAGGAGAAAGGCAATAATGAAAATAATGGCAAAGGCAATAAAGGCAATAACGGCAATAACGGGAAAGGCAATTAGTTCCTTACAACAACAATAAGCTGGAAAAGATAGTCTAATTTGGAGACTATCTTTTTCTCCATGGCTCACCCCCATAAAATCTGAATTAACATTCGTATGTTATAATTAGGGTCAAAGTGAGGTGAGACAATGCTAGGTTTATTGTTTATGACCAAGAAAAAGAAAAGAACCTTAGAAGAATCTGTGATCTTAATTCAACAGGGAGACCAGTTACTGCTGAATGAGGTAATTGAAGCGTACAAACCATTTATTGCAAAATCTGTTTCCTCTGTTTGTAAACGATATATTTATGAAACGGATGATGAATTTAGCATTGGACTTATTGCGTTTAACGATGCAATTGAAAAGTATTCCCCCGAAAGAGGAAGTTCACTGTTAAGTTTTTCTGAAGTCTTAATTAAAAGAAGAGTAATTGATTATATTAGGAAGCAATCTAAAAACCAGCATATAAGTTTGGATATATCACATTCTGAATTTGAGGAAGAGTCCTCTAGTATGGTGATTGTGAATGAGTTATCCATTGAGGATTATAATAAAAAGTCTGATGAAGAGTTAAGGAAAGATGAGATTATTCAGTTCCAAACGTTATTAGCTTCCTTTGACTTAAGTTTCAGTGATTTAATCAAGAATTCACCAAAGCATGTAGATGCACGAATGAATGCAATCTTAGTGGCTAAAATGTTAGTTGAAAATAGTGAATTAAAAAGTTATTTATTCGAGAAAAAGAGACTACCAATCAAGGAATTAGAAAGTTTAGTGGATGTTAGCCGAAAGACGATTGAACGCAATCGAAAATATATTATTGCTATTGCACTAATTTTATCAAGTGAATATGTTTATATGAAGGACTATCTAAAGGGGGTGCTTGAGACTTGAAAAAGGGAATAATAATGGAAATGGATGATTCATATTTAACCTTGTTAACCCCTGATGGAGAATTTTGCCGAGCTCATAAACAAGATATTCCATATTCTGTAGGTGAAGAGATATATTTTTTTCCTATAATGGTGCAGCAGAGAAATAAACCTAAGGGCACATTCATAGATATTTTTAAGCTTAAATCTGTATGGATGTCGACTGCTGTTTTGTTTGTTTTTCTTGGTTCAGTTGTTCCAGTGTACCAAAGTAATAGAGCATATGCTTATGTGTCTATTGATGTTAATCCTAGCATTGAGCTGGGTATAAATAAGGATATGAAAGTTGTTGAATTGACCGGGTATAATAAAGAAGGAAAAAATATTGTTTCACAGATTTCGGATTGGAAGAAACGAGACGTATCAGAAGTAACAAAGCAAATTTTGACTGAATTAAAAAGCGAAGGTTTTGTTAAGGATGAACCTATCATAATATCAACTGTACGAACGGAAAAATTTGCTGAAAAGGCTGAACAAAAACTAGAACAAAATATTAAAGAAATTAAACAAACTGTAAGTAATCAGCAATTAGAAGTCAATATGGTGACTACTACTGAAGCAGAATTAGAAAAGGCACACGAGCTTGGTGTAACGGCTGGGAAATATCAAGAAGTTAAAATGGAAATAACAGAAAAGAAACAAAACAAAGCCAAGAATCAAAATAAAAATAAGTATACTGACAAATCCAACGATGAGCAAACTAACAATAAGAATACTGACAAATCAAAGGATGAACAATCTTATAATGAGTATACTGACAGATCCAAGGAAGAACAAACTAACAATAGAAATAATGGTAATGCAAATGCTAATGAAAAAGCCAAAAATCAAACTATACCAAAGGAATCAAATACAGACAAAATACCGCCAGGACAATTAAAAAAGCAAGTATGGTAATGATAATGGTGATGAACTTAAAAAAAAGAATAATAATATAAACAAGCAGTCAAATGACAAACGAAACTCATCGAACAAAGATAAACATGAGAGAAATAATTAAAGTCCGGCACATTATGCCGGACTTTTTGCCATTTTTTATGAAGTTATTGTTTTGGAAATTGACCGGACATTTGCGCTTGTGCCTGTTGTACCAGTCTTTTCGTAATTTCGCCGCCTACAGAACCGTTGGCACGGGAAACGGTATCAGACCCAAGAGTCACACCAAATTCTTGGGCAATCTCATACTTTACTTGATCTAGATACTGTTCAATTCCAGGAACTAATAATTTATTGCTACTGTTTGCCATTTTTTTCAACTCCTTAAATTTCAGTACAGAGAGTGAATGTGTCTCTGTAATAAATAGTAGATCGGAAGAGCG
>JAQSXG010000670.1 GCA_029256785.1 Neobacillus sp. | reverse complement strand
CACCTTCTGAAGCAATTCGATCTGCTTTTTTAGCAGCAGCTGCTAAGCCTTTTTCACGTAAATAGTCAATGGCTTCATCAAGATTACCTTTTGTTTCAGTTAGGGCTTTTTTGCAATCCATCATGCCTGCACCAGAACGTTGGCGCAATTCTTTTACCATTTCAGCAGTTACCATATATAAAGTCCCCCTATCTATTATTAAAGGTAAGAGGGAAAAATATTATTTTTCCCCTTACCTTTATCTAAATACAATTACTCAGCTTCTTCTACTTGTTCGCCTTGTCTAGCTTCCAAAACAGCATCTGCCATTTTAGCTGTAAGCAATTTAACAGCACGAATAGCATCATCATTGCCTGGAATGACATAGTCAATTTCATCTGGATCACAATTAGTATCCACAATCGCTACAATAGGTATACCAAGCTTCTTTGCTTCAGCAACAGCAATGCGTTCTTTACGAGGATCAATAATAAATAATGCTCCTGGTAATTTAGTCATATTTTTAATACCGCCAAGGAACTTTTGTAATCTTTCCATCTCATGACGAAGAGTAATAACTTCCTTTTTAGACAGTACTTCAAACAGCCCTTCTTCTTCCATTTTTTCCAATTCTTTTAAACGTCCAATACGTTTTTGAATGGTCTGAAAGTTTGTCAACATGCCACCGAGCCATCTTTCATTAATGTAGTACATGTTGCTTCTAACTGCTTCTTCTTTTACTGCATCTTGAGCTTGTTTTTTCGTTCCAACAAATAAAATTGTTTTATCTTGTGCAATTTCACGCACAAAATTATAGGCATCTTCCACTTTCTTGACTGTTTTTTGTAAGTCAATTATGTAGATACCATTACGCTCCGTAAAAATATAAGGAGCCATTTTAGGGTTCCACCTTCTAGTTTGATGTCCGAAATGAACACCTGCTTCTAAAAGCTGTTTCATAGAAATTACTGACATACTTACACCTCCTGTTAAATTACCGCCGCAATCCGCATTTTTCATTTATCACCAACATGTTGTTAGCACAGTAAATAAAATTGGATTACGTGTGGATTTACAACACGAATCATTATATCATAGTTATTTTTATATAACAAGATATTATACAAGAACTTTGCATTTTTTTAATACTCCATTTACTTTTTATGTAACTGCAGTAGCAGAATGATTTCACTTTTACTTATTCCTGTCGTTTTTGCAATTTCAATACTACTATATCCTTGCTCAGCCAAAGCTAATACAGAGTTACGCTTATGATTACGTATGATTTCTTTATCATTATCTATCACCTTATAGTTTTTATCTATAGGCTCCTGTATCGGATTTAGTTGCTGAGAAGAGGTTTCTATATTTTCTTCTTTTGTTTTTTCTGAAAAATTCGACAACTTCTGAAATAAATGATCATCCTTAATCTCTTTATCTAAAAGCTTTTCCGCCATCATAATTTTTTTATCTAATCCCGCAATCTTTGCATCCGCTGCTATTAATATATCCTCTAAGTAACGAATCTTTTCTTCCAGTCGTTGAATGACAACTTCAGCTGTTTCCTCTATCTGCTCTTGAAATTGAGTCGTAGAAGATGCAATTTCAAGAGAAAACAAGTTTAATAGCATTTGCCGCTTATACAACACAAAAACAATAAAAAATATAATAACTAGTACAACAATAAAAAGATTAGAAAACATACTCTCACCTCATAAAGTTCTCGATAACAACAACATTGTCTCATGTTTTTATATCAATGATATGGCCCCGAACGGGATCGTTATTAGAAGCCCGATTTACCTTGTCTTTTTCAATACTGCTCTCATCATTCTGCCTAGGTTTTTGTTCATTCGGAGAATGCTTCTCTTCCTTGGTCTCCTTCTCGCGTCCAACTTTACCGCCTTCATTTTTAGCTGCACTTTGTACCTGGTGCTGACGATTTGTAGAAATATCATTCCATTGCGCAGCAACATGTTGCTGCTGTAGAGTTTCTTGACGATTAGCAAGATTTTGAGCCTTGCCTACTTCAGTAGCTTTGGGAATCAACACTTGCAACTCTATTGGATTAATAGACATTTTCCCACCACCTTATACCTGATACAAATAGAAAAAAATCCAGTTATATTATTTAAACGTACCAATTTTTATTTCCCCATCTTCTGCATATAAAGAGCTAAATTTTAAAATATCGCGTATTGGCTTAACCAATGTACCGATTACAACTTTAACTCCAGGGTACATAATATCAGCTACCTTTATGCGTCCAGTACGCATTTCTTCGAACTCACCTTCAATGACGACCATTCGAGTACGCATCGTTTCAACTTGTCCTACTAAATGAAATTGAGCTTTTGTTAATTTCAAAAGCATTTCTCGTTTCTCAGGAGGTATCGTATGTTGATCCATTGATCGCAAAATACTCAACGCCTTTTGTGCCTGTTCAAGGTTAATTTCAACTTTTTTCATTTCACGACGTATATGTTGATATTCTTCCCGCAGTGATGGGTTTACGCCAACTTCTAGTTCTGTACTGGTTGACATCTGAGTGCCAATCACTTTAGCACGAATTTCTTCTCCAGCCATAATCGTCCCACCAGTAATCAAGCCACGGCGTCCTTCTACTAAGATTTTTTTTCCCGCAGTTATCCGAGAATGAAGTATAACATCACTGACCAGAATATCTATTCCTGCATGAACAGTAGCATTTTCAATAAACTTAGCAACTACGTTTTCTTTCGCTTTAACGTAACCGCGATGCATTCCTTGAATGCCCATTTTTATCACTACATTCTTTCCTTCTACAATACCGCCACTAACAGTGCCAAAA
>JAQSXG010000066.1 GCA_029256785.1 Neobacillus sp. | reverse complement strand
TTCTTTTGCCTTTAAGTAGTCTTTTAGTTGTATATAAGTAAGTCCTAATCCGTAGTATAAATCTGAGTCTTGAACTCCCTTTTCGATACAAAAGAGAAATTCGCCAATCGCTTTATTAGGATTTCCTCCAAATTCCTTTGGAGTCTTCAATAATCGAAAGGCATTCACCCTTCTTGCAATGGTCGATTCGGGGTCCAACTTGAGTGCAACAGAAATGGTCTTTTCGAATTGAGGTAGATACCTTAATTTATCCATGAATCCGCCATTTTCCATTAGTTTCCCATAGGTCGCTGCCAAGAAGGCATAAGCTTCTCCGTTTTCCGGATCGCCTTCAATAGCAGACTGAAAAGATTGTTTTGAGGTAACAAAATCATCCTCAAGGAAGCTCTTTTTTCCTTTCGCTATCCACTCGATCGTATTCATCTCTCCCCACCACCTTGTCCTCATAGTTATTTGCGGAAAATCACTCGATTCGCCTTTCCATACGTTTTAGGAATCTCCTTAAACTCTACGTTAAAATCGATGGAGAAAAGGTCTTTCATCTCTGATTCAACTCTTCCCTTTAAGACTTCATCTTTGATAAATGGATTACTCTCAAGCTCAATGGTGATCGTTTGATTTCCTTCAATAATAAAGTGATACCATAATCCAACACCGTCAATTTTCATAAGAAAGTTTTCCAATAGAAACGGAGAGTATAATTCACCATTGATTTTTAATTGGCTCTCAAGCCTTCCTCTAAGCTGCAGGACATCCATCTGACAACCACATGAACATTCTGATTTTTTTAGATACCCTATATCTCCCGTCCGGTACCGGATCATAGGCATTCCTTCACGAAGTAAGGTTGTTACAACCAGTTCACCAATTTCTCCATAATCCAATACCCGGTCCCCATCCACTTCAACGATTTCAACCTTCACATGCCCCTCAGCAATATGGTATCCACTATGCTCTTTACACTCGATACCGATTACACCGCATTCTGTAGAACCATAGAAGAAGGAGACCTCACATCCCCATAGCTCTTCCAAACGGTTACGGAACTCATGCGAACATCCTTCTCCCGTTAAAATCATTCTCTTTAAACCAATTTCCTTGCGAATATCTATCCCAAGATTCTGACTCTCATCTGCAAGAAGCGCAGCATAGGAAGGGGTAGTGGCCAAAATGGTTGCACCGAACTCTTTCATCAACTCAAGCGACTTATCCATCGGAGCCATATATCCGCCTTTCCCTAATGAAAGCACTGTTGCGCCAAAGGAAAACTGGAAAAGCCGTTGGAAACCAAGGCCAGGTAGAGCAAATTCATATGGCAATGCTACGGCTGCTATATCCTGTTCCGTTTCTGGAAAAAGGGTTGGATATTTTGGTAGTAATTCATACACGTACTGATCAGCTAAAGTGAAGGAGGTATATATTGGCTTACCAGTTGTACCTGATGTTACATGGACTTGTCCGATTTGCTTAGGGTCCACACATAGAAGCTTGCTCTTATCGCCTCGAATCGCATCTTTCTCGAGAAAGGGAAGCTTGGAAAGGTCATCGAGTGTTTTGAGCCTTTCAAAGGGAATTCCACTGTTAACAAATGATTCTTGATAGTACTGATTATGGGTGAATGCATGTTCAAGGAGCTGATTAATCGCCTCTAAATGATATGGTTCTATTTTTTCCTTAGAAAGGGCATCAAACGAGAGCCCCTTCGCTTCTAATTCGTCAAAAAAGGGGAGGAGCGCTTCGTAAGTAAGCTCCTCATTTATATCGACAACCATCTTTCTCTGGTATTTATTAGCTTGTAACTCCATAGCTTTCTCTCCCTATCAATGTATTTTCTAGTTGAACACAATGGTCTAGATAAATATCCACGGCCTCTTGAGGGTCAACCAAATCATGCACTAAGCTTGAAAGTGCTTTGGACATCGCAACAGGGTATTTATCCTCAAAGATATTTCTTCCAATGGATATTCCCCTTGCACCAACGGACAGAGAATCATGGATCTCGCTGAACAATGTGATAAGACTGTTCGATTTTTCTCCACCGGAAATTAAAACTGGAATAGGGAATGCCTCAATCGCTTCGCTCATTTTTTCTTTCGTTCCAGCATATTTTACTTTCACAATATCCGCTCCCACTTCCCCTGCAACCCGGACGGCATGTGCAATACTATTCTTGTTTGGATTAAGTGTCTGTTCTCCAAACACATTCATCATTGCCAAGACTGGAAGACCCCATTTGTAGGCTTCGTCACATACAAGACCTAAATCCTTTAACATGGTAGGTTCTTCTTGCACCCCAAGATTTACATGGACAGAAATACCAGTCACACCAATTCTTAGACCATGTTCAATTGTAGAAACTAACTGCTTAAATTCTCCATTAAATATAAAATTGGTCGATGCTGATAGGTGAAGCAAATAATTTATATCACGGGTTTCTTTTCCATTTTCTATAGCCCAGTGGATGGTACCTTTATGAGCTACAATAGATTGGAATTTATTTTCTTCTGCCATCTTAGCGAGTGCTGGGATATCCGTTAACTTCCCTATTGGCCCTAATGTTGTTCCATGGTCAACAGGAAAAAAGATTGCATTTCGAGAGACTGGATGAAACAAACGATTCATTCTAAGAGTTTTATTCATATTAACGCCACCCTATTTGTCATTTTTAGTTTTCCAAAATCTTTTCTAGTATTTTTACTCCTACATGTCTACCAGGTTCACATTCGTATGCTAATACCTCATCACCTATTTTGAAGGTAGTCGCATTTTTAGGGTTTCCATCACCATCAAATATTCGTATATGCCAATCATCCTGAACAATTGTATTGATTTTTTTTCCTTCATATTCAGCCTCTATTAGCAAGAGTGGTCTTACCTCAATTTTAATTCTGCCGATGTTTACCTCTCTTACATTTCCACTGGTATCTATAACAGAGACCTTTCCCCCGACCTTTAAATCTGTAATATATTCTGTTGTATCATTTGGACACCAAACATAACTATGAACCGCTCCGGCATTTACACGAAATGGTCTGGTGTTCATATAGGGCAAATAATGCGTTTCACTACAAACAAGAAGCCCGCCACTAGAAGTCGATCCAACAATCATCGCTTCTTCAGTCGTTAATAAACTTGTCGTATCAATACACGCCCGTTCCCCAGGACCAAGATGAACCACATCTGTTACGGTTGCTTTTACTACCGGCAACGTTGTACTTCTTGCATGTTCTACCACTTGATTTAATTGTGAAATGACCTCCACCCTGTCAGTGTCGATCAGAAAGCCGTCACATCCAACCTCCATCACTTCTTTTGAGACCACTGCATCACTAACGCTTTGGACATACTTCAAGATTTCCGTGTTACTTTGTTGTAATTTTGCAATAACCAATTCAAGCGGTATATTGGTTTCATCCTTAAATTCCACAAGAAGATAATGATAGTTCCCACCTTCTTCACAGGCCCTTAACATTGACGCTTCATCTTCAATGTAAACATAGAGACCGGTTTTCAGATTCGCTAATGCAGCTTTTTCTAATACAGCTTTAGAAGACGAAACAATAATGACCTCAGCAGATTCCGCATTGATTTGATCTAAGTATTTCTCTAGATCCTGTACCGCATTAACATGAATGGCGATTGTCAAACGATCAGAGTGTGCCCACTCTCCTATTTGTTCCACGTGATATAGAATCCCATTGAAATTATAGGATTGGTTGACTAATGCAATTAGTTCCTGTTCTGTATGGTTATGATTGCGTGCATCATACCAGATTGTTCGTTTACTCATCATATCCCCCTATTCTTCGAGCCAAACCCTTTTCATTTTTCCAGGATTACGCAAGACCTCATCCACCACTTCTACATCACAATCTGTGTTTATATGAAATTCCAAGGATGAACTAATTTGCTCTGCAAGTAATTCTCTATCCACCGTTTCGTCGAAAGCTTCTACCTCGACCTTCAATCGTTGGTCCTTCACAATGAATCGATACCAATTCCCCACCCCTTCTACCTGCATAAGAATATTTTCAAGGTAAAAAGGTGAAAACTCGCCTGATTCAATTTTTATCTGTTCAATATTCCGCCCACGCAGGAATAGTTTCGGAAGACGAACCCCACACGCACAGTCACTTTCATCAATAAATCCAATATCGCCTGTCCGAAAGCGGACAAGTGGCATCCCTTCACGTAATAATGTGGTAACAACAATTTCCCCTTGCTGCCCTGCTTCCAAAGGTTCTAAGGTATTTTGATCAACAATCTCTACATAGAGATGACCGTCTGCCAAATGGAAACCGTCCTGTTCTCCGCATTCCAGCC
The DNA here is from genome assembly GCA_029256785.1 of Neobacillus sp. Classification (GTDB taxonomy): domain Bacteria; phylum Bacillota; class Bacilli; order Bacillales; family Cytobacillaceae; genus Neobacillus. The sequence continues at coordinate 8,695 of JAQSXG010000066.1, read as the reverse complement.
CAATAAGCATTGCTTCAAGCGAACCAAATAAAATAGAGGATTTACTGTTCCAAATATTCTCAATTCTCTTTCTAAAGTAATGGGAAGTTCCCTCTCCTGTTAGAAAAATATGTTTGATATTTAGATCCTTCTGGACATCAAAGTTAAGAGCTTTTGCATGTTCATATAGAACAATTGCATAGGAAGGGGTGGTGACAAGAACTTCAGCTTCCCAGTCTTTCATAAATTGAAGAGCAATTTGTGGATCAGAATATGCCCCACCTTTTCCAATAGGAAGAATCGTACAATTCAATAGATGCTGAAATTCATGATGAAAGGTTAATGCAGAAGAACTCATTTCATAGGGAAGTGCATTGGCAACGACTAGGTTTTTCACTTTACCCATCAAAGTTGGATATTTTGGGGCAAAATAATAGGAATAAAGCTCATCCATCGTATGACCGATATAGCTTGGTTTAGAACCGGTTGTTCCAGTGGATTTACAAATATGGGCTAGTTTCTTTTTTGTTAAAATATCTTTATAACGGTCCCTTAAATCATCTTTTGTTAAAAATGGGATTTGTTGATAATCCTCTAATTCAAATAACGCTTCTGATTCATAGCCTGCCGATTGAAGCCTTTGTTGATAAAAGGGATTGTTTTCCCACACATACTTTAGAAGATGCTGTAAAGCAAGCCGATGATATTCCTTTACATCTTCTCTGGGTAAGGTTTCAATAGAGCTACCTTCTTCCTCTAACGTATCAAACCAACGACTGATACTAGTAAGGTGATACTCTCCTTTGGGAATGGAGAAAGGTTTGGTTACCAATGACATGTTTACCCTACCCCCACTTCAGATTTCATCAGTCGCAAAATATTTTTGCTGAAAATATAATCTTTCTTATCATCCGAAATTGGTAATCTTTCAATTTTCACCTTTTCTACATACGGATCCGACAGAGGGAACTCAGAACCATAAATGACCTTTTCATGTCCACACTTCTCGACGGCTGTTTCAATCGCCAAGTAGTTTGCAGAAGATGTTTCCAAGTAAACATTCTCCATTGAAGAGCTCAGTTCAATCGCTTCTATATCCATTGGTCCGAAGCCCATATGCCCAATAATAAACGTAGTGTCCTTGAACTCACTTGCCAATTTCCCGACAGCCGATGTGCTTGCACTGGCAGGGAAAATGGTATGCGTATAAAAAGGAATATCTAATTGCCCGCAAAGATCTGCCAGTGCCTTTGACGTTTTACCAAGCAAGGAAAACTGATGAACCATCGGAGCCATCTTTAAGCCATGAAGTCCTTGTTTGATATAGTATTCTAGTTGCTCAAGAACCTTTTCCGACTTATTATTCACATTTACATTACAAAATCCATAATATAACTCGGGATATTCCTTAACGAGACTCAACACATAATCGTTGTTTGCTTCAGGTTTCTCGGGTTTGTCCTTCCCTATGACATAATTGGTCATCTTTCTAACATCGACCATCCCACCTGGAAACAACACTGTTCTATCAATATTGGCTTCCTTCATTGTTTTCCTCAATTTGTCGACACTAATATATGGCATTTCTGCAATGTGAGCATGTCCATCAATAATCATACATTCTTTTCCCCCTTATATAAGACTCGATTTACTTTTGAATAGTGTCGCTCAATTCCTTCTACCACCGAAACCTCGCACACAACTCCCCCAACGGAATACATATGCCTTTTCACCTGATCAACTAACTCATCCTCTTCTATTCCATTTGGGTTTTCTATTTCAATTGTTAACTCTTCATCTTCAATGACGAAACGGAACCATAATCCTACATCTGGGTTCATAAGGAGGAAGTGCTCTAGCAAAATAGGTGAATACTCAATCCCCTCAATCGTGAATGTGCCCCCTTTCCTCCCACGGAGATGCAACCGATTCAATTTATTCTTTGCATCCTCTGTCGACTCCTGGATAAATCCTATATCCCCTGTTTTATATCGGAGAAACGGCATCGCTTCCCTTAAGAGCGTCGTTATCACAATTTCTCCGATCTCGCCATTTTCCAAAGGAGTACCTGTTTCATCTACTATTTCAACTAGGACATTGCCTTCTAAGACTTGATAGCCATCTTCGACATTATGCTGAATACCGACAAGACCACATTCGGTAGATCCATAGATTTGGTGAATCTCACAATTCCATATTTCTTTCAGTCTAGTAATGAATTGCGGTGAGCAACCTTCTCCAGTAAGCATAAGTTTGCGAATGTTGACATGCTCCCCTATAGAGAGCCCCATAGATTTGATCTGCTCTGCTAATAACGCCGCATAGGATGGGGTGGTAATGAGAATAGAAATATTGAATTGGTCTAAAGCTTCCACCGTTTTATCCAAAGGGGCCATGTAGCCGCCTTTCCCTAGGGAAACAATTGCTGCTCCGAAAATAAATTGATAAAGTCTGTGAAATCCTAAAGCTGGTTGGGCAAATTCATATGGTAGTGCGATTCCTACAACATCTTTGTATGAATCGCCTTCGTAAAGGGTCGGATAGGATGGGATTGCATCATGGTAGTATTGGTCATTAAGGGTAAGTGCATTATAAATGGGCTTACCGGTAGTACCAGAGGTGAGGTGATATTGAGTAATTCTTGTTTGGTCTACGGATAAGAGAAGATCACGATTCCCTTTCAATTGATCCTTCTCAAGAAATGGTATCTTGTCTATGTCAGTCATGTGGGTAATCTTAGGTTGGGTAAATCCCTTTTCAATTAGTTTCTCTCGGTAATAGTCATTATTTTTCCATACATATTCTAATAATATATTCAATGCGAGTATGTGATAGTCATCCTTCTCACTCTTATTTAACGATTCTATCGTCTGTCCTCGAGTATGTACGTCCTTAAAGAAATGATTCAGGTCAGCAAAAATGGAAGTTTCCAATTCTCTTTCAAACAGATTGGGGTTTTCACTTAGCGTTTGAGTCAATTCAATGTTCCTCCTTTTCGACTACTTTCTCTTTTCAATATAAACAGGCTTTCTGCTTATCTCGTTATTGAGTAATGTTGAAGTATCAAATAACGTTTCATCAAGTGACAGAGTAATAGTGCCAGGTATGTTGTTTTTCTTGTAATGTTCTTGTATCACTCCCTTCAGTAATAAAACAGGCTCTGAATATTGCATTACGATATTCATTCCATCCTCTGTCTCTCTTACTTTCCATGCTATTGGTACTTGATCCAAAGAATAAATAGCTTCTTGCAGTTCATACAAACCAATGGTTTTGTCACCAATAGTCAAACAGTCTTTTGCGCGTCCATAATGACGGACTTCCAAATGACTGGACCCGCACTGACATTTAGACGGGTGTATGGAGACTAAGTCTTCGGTTACATACCTAATTAGCGGTGCTGCTTGATTCGTAAGGGTCGTAATAACCGCCACTCCAACTTCACCAACAGCTTTTTCAGCTTTTAAAGATTCCTCGTATATCTCCAAATAATAGTTCTCTTCAGATAAATGGAGTACCCCATATTCACACATCTTTGCGATATTCCCTGTTTCTGTTGATCCATATAAGTTATATATGGGTCTTCCCCAGACCCCTTCTAGATAGGCCTTTCTCCTTGGGGATAATAATTCTCCGGCAACTAGGATACCTCTTAAATGGGGAAAAGATTCTTTAAGATTGATAGACAATTGTCGCGCAGTCTCTGCTAGTAACTCCAATTCTCTAGGTATACCAGCAAATACAGTGACCTCTAGCTCAGTCATTAACTCTAATACCTTCGGATACGGCGTAACCGTATTCCTGCTACTGGCCGGGATGACCCCTGCACCCGTTTGGTAGGCTGCATGGAGAACGAAAAAAGCAGGGACAAACATAGAAAACGGAAATCTAATTAGCACCAAATCATTATCATTTAATTTTATCCCTGAGACGGCTATCTCTTTCCCTCCCGTTTCTAAATCCCGTTTTGTATACCAGGATGTAGTAGGGATGCCCGTGGTTCCGGAAGATTCGTGAAAATGACTAATAAGTCTCTTATCTACTGCTAATAGATCATACTTGGATGTTTTCCTTATTTCATCTTTCAGTGTAAACGGCACATCTTTTATGGACGAATAGAAATTCATAGACTTTAATTTGCTCTTATAGAAAGGAGAATTTAGCACTTTTTCTTGTAATATACTTAAATTAATTTCCTGTTCATTCTTTAAATAAGCACCCATAGCCATCCTCCAATCACTGTTAGTAGGTATTAAAATTACCAAATATACCATTACATGCCAATTAATTCTAAATTATAGCGGGGCAATTTATCATAAGCAACCACTTATAGCCACTTTTCACTATCATCATAGTATTTTGGTTCTTTATCCTTACTGTTTAACTTTTATAAATAGGGAGATAGTACCAATTTCATTCAGCACTCAATTCAACCCAAACAAACTAGATTTTAAAAGTAGGAGGATTATAGACTATTTATCCACACGCTTCCCTCTGAAGCACTTATTCGCGACTAAAGTTGTACTTTTTCCATGAAAATATACTCGACGAACCCGAAAATTCCGGTGCACTTTTTTGGAAAATTAAAAGAGCGGGATATCCCCCACTCTTAAGTAGTTACACATTTTCATTATTTACTGCTGCAACAGCTTCTAACTCCACCAATTGATTGGAATATCCTAATACTGTTACACCGAATAAGGTGCTTGGAACGTCATGGTCACCAAACTCTTTTCTGATAGCCTCCCATGCAGTAACCAAATCTGACTGTTTCGCTGATGCTACGAGAACTCTGGTAAAAACGACATTTTCTAACGACGCGCTATTTTCATATAATACTTCTTTTAAATTCTCCACACAAAGTTTCGCTTGAAGTTCATAATCGCCGATATTTGGTACTTCTCCTTCTTTATTAAGAGGACACGATCCCGCCAGAAAAAGTAAATCCATATCTGAAGGGACATGACTTGCGTAAGCATAATCAACCGAAGCTAAATTTGCAGAACGAATCAATGAAATTTTTTTACTCATATCAATTCCCCTTTGTTGTAGTGTCCTTACTAAAAGCTCGCTTCCACTATTACTATCAACTGCCCAAGTGCATTCATTTAGCTGTCAGATTGAGAGATTCATTGCTTTTCTGCAAACCAAAGTATTGCTTGCTGCTCCATTTCCGTCACGAATGTCTTTTTCGCAGGACTATAATCACTCGTGCTATCAAAACGCTTGGACAGCTCCTCTTTAAAGTGACTGTACCTTGCAACTTCTTCTGGATGGGCTCGAAGATAATCTCGAAAGATTAAATGTCGTTCAATTTGAGGGTTATCAGATTGATAAAAGTGAATATGATGGGTCCTATTTTCCCCACCCTTTCGAAATAATCTTCTACCTGGAATGCCCCATTCTCCAACCCCATCATATCCAAGTGAACTCATTTTTTCATTGAATGAATCAACTTTCTCGATGTCTTTTACTATACACATCATGTCTATTACAGGTTTTGCCTTCATGCCAGCAACAGATGTACTCCCAAAATGTTCAAACCTGATTATTTCGTCATCAAAAATGGTACCTAGAAATTGTGCCTCCATTTGAAACATACGAGACCAATTTTCACTAAAGTCAGTGAGTCGAACTTTCATGTGTAATCCCCTACCTTATCATATACTACTACTTCTATATTCCGAATCAATCGTACATTTTCCTTTTAAAATAAATCAAATATTTTTTCTAATTTCACTGATATATAAAAAAATTAAATCGAGAATATGATTAACCAATAATACGCCTTTAATTTTCAGAATATAGTGTCAATTTTACCCCACAACATCATATAATGGTATTACCAATTTAAATATTGGTATTACCAGAAATGAGGTGTATGGAGAATGAAGGAACGGTCTTCTGATACGATTGGTAAAAAGATCATACATTCCATCTTAGAAGGGGAATTCCGCATGCATGAACCTTTACAGTCAGAAAGAGAGTTGGCAGCCCATTTCAGTGTTGGAAGACCTACCATAAGAGAGGCCTTACAGCGCATAGAACGGGATGGCTGGATTACCATTCGTAAAGGGATGCCTGCCATCGTAAATGATTATTGGAAACAGGGTAATTTGATGACGATTGTAAATATTCTCCAATTTCATGATGAAGTGCCTGATGAATTTATTAATCATATGCTTGAACTCAGAATATCCATAACACCAACCTATGTGAAGGAGGCGGTACTACACCACCGGCTAAAAGTCATTTCCTTATTTGTTCCTTTAGACGACCTGAATGACGATGCAAAATCTTATGCTGAGTTTGATTGGAACTTACAACAAAGTCTGGCAAAATTATCTCCTAACCCAATTTATTTATTAATCCTAAATAGTTTTAATGAAATCTATAGTAAGCTGGCGGAAAAGTATTTTCTGGAGTCCTCTCACAGACTAGCATCACGACTCTATTATGATGAGCTTTTGAATTCTGTTTTACATGGAGACGTACACGCCACAGAGGATATTACAAAGATGATGATGAAAAAGAGTCTTAACCTATGGAATGAAAAGAGGAATGGGGGAAACTAATATGAAAAGTAAGGGCTTATATCGTGATTTCTTTTTGCACTTTGATATCTTATGCATGGCGGTCATTTTCCTTGGAGTACTTATTTTATTGCTGACAATGGAACTTACATGGTCCGTTTTATTGTTCTTTATGATAGGAATTATCACGTATATGTTTAGTGAATACCTTACACACCGATTTCTTTTCCATATCAAAGCACCGAAAAATGAGTTTTTATTAAATTTGATTAAGCGCCTCCATTACGATCATCATACAAAGCCTAATGATTTGAAACTGCTTTTCCTCCCCATATGGTACAGCGCTCCAAACCTGACAGCACTGGCTCTCCTTTTCTATCTTATTTCAGGTTCGATTGTATCAACTTTGGCTTTTAGCGTTGGTGTTCTATTTATGTTTTTTGTTTATGAGTGGAAGCATTATGTGGCACACCGCCCCATAAAACCAAAAACGCGATTCGGAAAATGGGTCAAAAGAACTCATATTTTACACCATTATAAGAACGAAAATTACTGGTATGGAGTATCTACACCCTTTGTAGATGCTATATTCGGCACATTAAAGGATGAAAAAGAGGTAGAAACAAGTCAAACTGTAAAGGCATTGGAAAAGAGGGCATAACGAATGGCGAACGGTACCAGTTACCGTTCGCCAATAATACCCTCACCCTTTGCCTTAAACACCGCTTTTTGCCTTCCGGTTACTTCTAGTTTCGAATAAATATTTGAAATATAGTTCTTAACCGTTCCCTCAGTCAAAAAAAGCCTTCTAGCAATTTCTCGATTGGTTGCACCATTCGAAATCTCTTCTAATATTTCTAGTTCTCTTTCAGTGAGTCCGTAATTATCTTTTTTACCTTTTACCTCTTTAGATTGAGCTGACGGATTCACCCATTGAGAGATTAACTGCTTTGCAATCTCCTGTGTTATTAATGTACCTCCGTGATGGACGAGTCTGATCCCTGCTGCAAGATCCGTTAGCTGTATCGCCTTTAGTAAGTACCCTTCTGCACCTGCAGCCAGTGCATCTCGGACATATGCTAATTCCTCAAAGGTTGTTAAAATCATCACTTTTACCTCTGGAAATTGGTTTTTAATATGTGCTGTGGCCTCTACCCCATTCATTAGAGGCATATGGATATCCATCAGAACGACATCGGGAGAACGCTCATTTGTTAAGTCGATTGCCATTTTTCCATGCTCAGCTAAACCTACAATTTCGAAATCCGCTTCTCCCCCTAATACAATCGAAAGACTTACGCGAATCAGCTCTTGGTCATCCACAATTAACACTTTGATCATCTTGTTTCATTCTCCCTCTTATATGGTCTACAATTATAGGTAAAAAACAAGTAATAGTGGTACCTTCATTTGACCTTGATTCCATGCTGAGTTCACCATGAAGTGATTCCAAACGTTCCTTCATACCAGTCAGACCAAATCCGAACTCTTTGTCATTTATTCCAATACCATTATCCTTAACCGTCAGCATCATATAATTGGGCTCTTGCATTAGAGTAATGTTGATTTCACTTGCTTGCCCATGTCGGACTGCATTTGTTAATGCCTCTTGAAGACAACGAATGAGAGTAATCGTTCCTTGTGAAGAAATATTCATCTCTTGTGGACCGATATGCTCAAAATAGATTTTTGTCTTCGTATGGAATGCAAATTCATTCGCAATCTTTTTTAATTGGTCAGATAACTCTTCTCTATCTGTATTCGGTGAAATCTGGTGAATATATCCTCTAATTTCCCCTAAGGAACTCCTCATAACGGTACTGAGTCCATCAACATGTTCCTTTGCTTTATCCGCGGACGTTTTTAATAGGAATGATACAGCATCAAGCCCCATAATGACAGAGGTAAAAGTGTGTCCTATGGTGTCATGCAGGTCTCTAGCCAGTCGATTTCGTTCTTCCAACAAGGTGATTTTCTCTATCTGCTTTGCATACTCCTCCAACAGTTGATTCTGTCTCCGGTTTTCTTCAAGTAACATTTGTGTTTTTTTCTCTGCTTCAAGTACTTTCGCTACAGCTAACCCAATACCGAAAAAGAAAAATCCCTCAATTACTCCCAGACCTAAATGTTCTAAACCGATTGTAAGTACCGCAAGTGAGGGAACAACTGAAAACCCTGTCCAC
>JAQSXG010000669.1 GCA_029256785.1 Neobacillus sp. | reverse complement strand
ATATTAAAGGGATAGTAACAACAGTCGACGGATTGAGATGGTTGGATAGAAGGTCACTAAGCCCACAACTGCAGCAATTATTACTAGAGCAAGTTCGCCATTCGGATTTTATTTTGATAAATAAAATGGATGAACTTTCTGAAACAGAACAGGCAAGATGCATTTTTGAAATTCAAGCAATTAATTCTGTAGCGCGCTGTTTGCTTACTAACTTTTCACAGGTATCGATGGAACAGTTGAGAGGATTAACACTTTCATTTACTAAAACTAAAGAAACTGAATCGAGTCATAAAGCACTTAATTTAACAACCTTTGTCTATCAATTCCAGCATGCGATTAGTCATACAGAGTTCGAGGACTTTTTAAGGGGATTACCAGATGCCATTTATCGGATTAAAGGATATGTGAAGTTTGGTCACACTGAAAAACCATATCTCTTCCAGTTTTCATATGGAATGCCGCTTTATTTAAAAGAAGAAATGAATTTGCCATTAAACCTCGTTTTTATTGGTGAAGGAATTAATTGGATAGAAATTGAAACACAACTACTTCATTTAGAGAAGAAAGATAAATAAAAAAATGAATGATAATTTCTTCTTCAGGTAACTCTTAATATGTAGATGATTTTTCATATGGAGGGGGATTTGATGAAGAAGAATGTGTTACTTTTATTATTATTTCTAATCCTCCTAAATGGAAATATGGTTCATGCTAGTCAAACAAGCTTCAGAATAGAAATGCTTGATTGGAAAGTGGTGAATACACTTTTACCAAAATATTCAAAGTTTACTGTGTTAGATATTGAATCAGGAAAGCAATTTAATGTACAAAGGCGTGCTGGCAGCCATCATGCAGATGTTCAGCCGCTTACTGCGAAGGACACCAAGATGATGAAAAGGATATATGGTGGAAAATGGAGCTGGAAGCGTAGAGCGGCTCTGATTATTACTCATGATCGAATGATTGCCGCCTCCATGCATGGCATGCCCCACGGTGCGGGTGCACTGGATAATAATTTTCCTGGCCATTTTTGCATTCATTTTTACGGCAGTACAACTCATAGTACAAATACAATGGATTTATCACATATGCTTATGATTTATAAGGCTTCTGGGAAATTAGAAGAATACTTAGTCAAAGCAAATCCTTACGAAATTATAAGTGCATATGTAGCGGGGCTGAAGCAGCATGATAAAGTGATTACATCGCTCATATCACTGCAGGAAATAAAATGGGCACCAATTTTTGCACAGATTGAAAATGTCAGAATTACAAGAATGCCTCTTTTGCCTGCTGAAGATTTAAATGAGGAAATAAGTATAGATATACCGATTGAAATCGATTGGTTTATCAAAGATCGTGGTCGCCAGTCCTTTAAAGGAGTTATCCATGCGGTACGTTTTTCAACGGTGGATGCATGGAAGGTTGATTCTCTATCGTTTATAGAGGAAAATAGGTTACATGAAAATAAAACAACACCATGATGATTGGTAATCGAATCAAAATGGTGTTGTTTTTTGATAATTTTACCGCTGCTCGCCAAACTTAATAAAGGTTCGCTCGTCTTCTATTAAGCCGCAAGCACCACATTGTACACGGTAATTCGGTCCGTTGTAGGGCATATGAAATACTTCTAATTCATTTTCACCATATTTGTGTAAAATATCTCCTGAATTCGGATCAAGCTTAACCGACTGAGATACTTGTTGAATGATATTAAAACGACTGCGATTCGTTTTGCAATTAGGACATTTGTATGGTGTTGGCATGGTTTTCTCCTTTCTTGGTATTGTTAAAATCTATATTTTGCAGTAATGTTGAAAAGTATGTAACATGATAAGTGAGAAAAGGAGGGGTATCTATGCAAGAAGGGCAAGTGGATTATGTAGAATTACTAGCCGAGTACCGTAGGATTTGGAATAACCGACTTCTGGATGCACCTGATAGTGCGAAGGAGATACTAGAGGAAGCGATCAAAAGAGAATTACTTGACGAAAACTCCCACCCTAGAATACGGAAAAATAAATTTGAAAAATACTATTCAGCTACGAATCGAGTAGTTCAATCCACTATTCCAGCGGAAGCAAAAGTTCAATTGATTTATTTACATACTATAGTAATGGGAAAATTAACATAAGGGGGTAGCAAAGTTGAAAAAGTATTTATTTTTTAGTATAGTACTTCTTCTTTTAGTAGGTATAAGCGGTTGCAGTGAGGAAAAAACTGAACATAAACTGCCTGAAATGATAGACGTAGTTTTAACAATAACGCCTGATTCCGGTCAGGTGAATGAACCTGTAATATTTGAAGCAAAGGTGACCCAAGGGGATGAGAATGTAGAGGATGCCAAAGAGGTGAAATTTGAAATTTGGCGAGCCCATGATGAAAATCATGAAAAAGTCGAAATTGAACATGCAGAGAATGGGATATATCGTTTGGAGAGAACCTTTGAACAAGAAGGCACTTATTATATTATTTCCCATGTAACAGCAAGAGATATGCATAATATGCCTAAAAAGGAATTTGTCATTGGTACACCAAGCGAGCCTGAGGAGCCTAAGGACTCTGAGGACTCAATGGAACATATGGAAATGGAAGAGTAAGATACGAATATAGATGCAAAAAGACAGTCTGCAGGCTGTCTTTTTGCATCTATAACTTACGTCAGTTCAGTCAAATCAATTTGTGAATAGTGCATATTATTAGACTTTAGTAATTTTACTTCAAGAATCCCATCCTTACATTTAGCGGTTGCACCTTTCTTTTTAATCAATACCGGAAGTGCGATTGTTTGTTTATCCCCATTGTTAGGTATATTTT
>JAQSXG010000668.1 GCA_029256785.1 Neobacillus sp. | reverse complement strand
AAGAGTGAAAAAACATTTTGAGGATACTGTTTCACCTATCAAAGAACATCGTGATGAAGTTCAAAGAATCGCGGTTTGTGTTGTTGAAGATCCAACCGAACGTGAAATTTATGAAACTTTTATCATCAATGAACTCCATGCAAAATACAACGTGGACAAGGTGTTTTATAAATAATGAACGAATTAAAGCCCACAGTTAAATGTGGGCTTTTTTTTGAAGGTATACATTAGAAATTAGTATCAACATTACCTAAGTCTCTTCATATAATGTGGGTAAAAAATGGAGCTGATTTTATGGTAAAATGGATAGATATTTCTACATCAAGACATTTATTAAAACTATTTGATGGCAACAGACTATTAAAAACCTACCCTGTAGCCATTGGAAAAATGTTGACTCCATCTCCATCAGGAGAATATACCATTATCAATAAGCAACCTAATCCTGGCGGCCCTTTTGGAGTACTTTGGATGGGTTTGTCAAAACCACATTATGGAATTCATGGAACAAACAAACCTTCTTCGATTGGAAAGAATGTGTCACATGGCTGCATTCGGATGCACAACCATGATGTTCTGGAATTATCATCCTTAGTTCCTATTGGGACTGTAGTAGTCATTCACAAGTATTTGAGATAACCGGTAAGGGCTCATTATCACTAATTAATGAAGGAAAGATCGAATAATTTCTCAAAACATATCAGTTAAACACTAACTAAATAATCTTTTAAAGATTCTTCACAGTTATATTCGGTTACCGCTACTCCCTTTTCAGAGACTGTTAATTTTAAAGGGACAATACCAGTACTTAGCCAGGCTTTGTGCAATTCCTCTATTGGCTCACCTTCATTCATGAAGGCGATTCCACAATCTCCACCTCCAGCACCTGATGATTTTCCACTACCAAACTTTTGGGCAGCCAAACATAAATCTTTTAATTTTGACGTTTCAATTGTGATCCCTGCCTGCTTACTTAGCATGACTAGGGCTTGGCGATTTTGAGAAAGACTTGTAATTGCTTTGGTACAGTCATTTTCTTCGAAACCTTTAATTAATTGGGCAACCGCGTATGAACTTTCTTTCAAAAACTGTGTGTAGGCTTTTTTATTACTAGATCGGAACTTATGGATTTTGTTAATCATCGGTGCTGTTGCTGCGACATCCTTTGTCCAACCCACACATAAATTGAGCTGTGATGGTGGTTTGATTGGAGTAATGGATAAATTCGGCCATTGCTTTTCCAATATTCCACTTAATTTTTCCCCATTCTGTAACTCATTTAAGACCCAATTAGATTTAAAGGAAGAATAGACAAGCCATCCTCCAAAAGTGGAGGCAGCAATATCTGCACCAGAACCATTTTTTTGTGTTTTTAAATGAGCAATCGCAGCCAGTTTAAACACTTGATCAAGTGTTGGAGGAAATTTCTCAACACTATGCAAGCTTAAGATGGCTGAAATGGCTGCAACGACTACTGCTGCACTGGAGCCTAGACCATATTTACGTCCTGTCTCAGGATCATCAAGGCCACTTTTAATCGTTAGATGAAATGACTGTAGCGTAATCGAATTTTCCAGTAAGAATTGATTAACAATAGCGATCGAGTTTTGTACAAACTGTAGTCGTGGATCAGTTACACTAAATTGAACCTTATTTCCACTTTCCTCCCAGGTAATGTGGTCCAAGCCTAACTGCGGAAGTGAAAGCATATTCTGTCCACTAGGCTCGATCGTAGCGGTAATATATCGATTAATTGCCATAACGATAGCCTGTTGGTTTGGTTCAAGAACAGCGTATTCACCAGCTATGACCAACTTCCCTGGTACAGTCACGCGATAGCTTGAAAAAGTCATTATTGTTCATCCCTTTACTAGATATTTCATTTCTTAGAATTAGACATATACTTGACCCCAGGTCCTGGATGGCAAATGTACACATCCAAAACAGAAGGTAAGGTTAATAGTGACTCAGAAACAGCCTGCTCATCCTTAGGTTGACATAAGACTTTTACGTTTGGTCCAGCATCAATGGTAAAATAGGCTTGAATGCCTGATGAACGTAACTCTCGAACTTTTTGAATCACATCAAAAGTGGCACTACTCCAGTACATAAATGGCGGGGATGCCCCAAGTGTTGTTGCATGCATTTTTAGCGCATTGGCCTCTACGATACTACCAAGCATTTCAAAATCATGTTTTCTAATTGCTTTTTTTGCAATAAGGAAGTCTTTTTCTACTTCAACGAGCCATCCTGGATAAAAGGGGGATGTCTCCACTGTCCGTTTCATTCCTTCTCTACTAGAAATCTGTTTTTGTTTAGAAGTTAGTAGCACAGAAAGAACACTTAGATTCCAATCTTGGCCACCATCTAGAAGCACCCCGTACGAATCTGTCCCATCATCTTTTTCACCTTTTTGCCATTCTACGTACCCACCATCGATGGAACGGCAAGCAGACCCAGAGCCTTGACGTGCTAATATGGACAATTCTTGGTTGTTTACATCCAGACCTATCGCTCTTGTTGCAGCTGCAGCTAATGCGGCAAACCCGGAAGCTGACGATGCAAATCCAGCAGCAGTTGGCACCTGATTCATAGAATTTACGATTGCATAATCTTTTTTCCCTGAGCGTTCTCTGACTCGGTCAAGAAAATGGGTAATTTTAATGGTCTCATCCCCACTCGCGAGGCGATTATTCAATAAAAACACATCTACAGGAAGACATGAGCAAAATTCAACAGTTGTCGTTGTATAAAATCTATCAAGGGTAAGGGATAAGCTACTATTCATTGGTAAAAATAGTGACTCGTCTCGTTTTCCCCAG
>JAQSXG010000667.1 GCA_029256785.1 Neobacillus sp. | reverse complement strand
ATGCCGGAGGAACAGGTTGCCGGTCTAGCTAGCTCCATTGTCGATGCGAAGAAGAACATCCGCTATTGCAAGGACTGCCTGACACTGACCGATAAAGAGCTATGTCCGATCTGTGCTTCACCGGGTCGTAACAAGCGACAGATCATGGTGGTGGAGAATCCCAGAGATCTGGCAGCTTATGAGAAGACTGGCAAATACGAGGGTGTCTACCATGTACTTCACGGTGCTATCTCTCCAATGCTGGGAATCGGTCCTGCCGATATCAAACTGAAGGAGCTGATGCTGCGTCTTCAAGGAGATGTAGATGAGGTTATCATTGCAACCAATTCAAGCCTTGAAGGAGAAGCGACAGCCATGTACCTGAGCAAGCTCATCAAGCCAGCCGGGATCAAGGTTAGCCGTATCGCCAGTGGAATTCCGGTAGGCGGCGATCTGGAATACATCGATGAAGTCACGCTGTTGCGAGCATTCGAGGGCAGAGTGGAGTTATGAAATAGAGAATAAATACGAAAACATCGCAGAACAATAAAGAAATCGACCTAGATAGGGCATTAAACTGCCCCGTCTCAGGTCTGTTTTTTTATCCAGGAAATGATTTTCACCTGTCTTCAGAACCAGACCACGCAACGCATTGAAGTACAAATAAGTTGTACTTAAAACAATATTTAATGTATAATATTACCATGGGTCTAGGACCCAATTATTAATTGGTGGATATTCAATTTTTCTTCTCCTGCGTTGATGAAGGCGAAGTAAAATACTTATATAGTGGAAAGGATTAAAATAATGAGCACAGAAAACTTTACAGGCAAAGCAAAAGATTATGTCATAGGACGCCCAGGCTACCCGAAATCGGCAATTGAATATATTTGCTCACTTGTACCGCAGGACGCTGTATTTGCTGACATCGGTGCGGGGACGGGAAAGTTCACAGTGACGTTGGCGGAGGGCGGTTACTCTGTGTTTGCCGTTGAACCCAATGCGGATATGCGCGGGCAGCTTGTCATTACGCTTGCACCTTTTCCAAACGTAAAGATTATTGATAGCACAGCCGAAGTGACAACACTTCCCGATCGCAGCGTAGACGTCATCACCGTCGCCCATGCTTTGCATTGGTTCAATCTGGATGAGTTCCGCACAGAATGTCACCGTATCCTCAAACCCGGTGGATTGGTTATTGTCATTTACAACCTTACACCTGGTGGTGAGATGATAACTGTTAGTAAACAGACTGTTGATGCGTTTTTTACAAAGCCGACGACTATGGAATTTTCCAACCCGATGGACTACACGAGGGATCGTTGGTTAGCTTATATCGCATCGCAGGACAACTATCCACTGCCCGCTGACCCTGAGTATGAATCGCATATCGCTACAATAAATGCGATATTTGACCGAAATAGTGTAGACGGTCTGTTGCGCTGTGATAGGGTAACGAAAGTGTATAGCGAACGAATGATATAAGATTATAAATAGTAAGCGGTAAACAGGAATTTGTAAGAAAGGAAAATTTAAATATGTGTACTGATTTTGTAAATCTAACAGCAGAAAATCTTGGTAACGAGCATTTATGCTGCATTATCCGTAGTAAAAAGCCCCACCAAGGTATTGAAGCAAAGAGACAATGGCTTTCAGACCGACTAAAGGAAGGTCATGTCTTTAGAAAGTTAAATGTAAAGGATCCAGTTTTTATTGAATATGCTCCTCTTGAAACAGCTTGGGTTCCCATAACGGGTGACAACTTTTATTATTTATATTGCTTATGGAGTAGTCAAAAAGGAAAAGGGTATGCGAAAGCACTGATGCAGTATTGTTTGACTGATGCAAAAGAAAGGGGTAAATCCGGCATTTGTATGCTCGGATCAAATAAACAAAAAGCTTGGCTTTCTAACCAATCATTTGCGAAGAAGTTCGGCTTTGAGGTTGTTGATTCTACCGATAATGGATATGAATTGCTTGCACTTTCTTTGGATGGAACAAGGCCAAAGTTTGCAGAAAATGCTAAAAAGCAAGAAATTAAAAGCAAAGAGCTAACAATTTATTATGATATGCAATGCCCCTTTGTCTATGAGAGGATTGAGCTGATAAAACAGTATTGTGAAATGAATGATGTTCCTGTATCCTTAATTCAAGTGGATACGCTACAAAAAGCAAAGGAATTACCATGTGTTTTCAATAACTGGGGTGTGTTTTATAAAGGGAATTTTAAGACAGTGAATTTGTTAGATATCTCCTACTTAGAGAGGATACTTAAGAAATGAAAATACGATTTTGACTTTTTACATTGATTATTAGGACTATTATCAGAATATAGTATTATTTAATATAGGTATGGGAAATACATGGAATGGTGTTTCGATTGATCCAAGAACATTGTCTTCATATATCGGTTATAGATAATGCGTTTTAGAAAAATCCTTGGGACAACTTGTGAGTATAGCAACAGGCTTATATATTTATGAAACGGGGAAGTAATATTGAATACAAAGCATGTGATAGTAGAGGATTATAATCCGGAATGGAAAAATGAATTTGAGCGAATAGCGAATGAGCTGATGGCAGTATTAGTAGGGAAAATAATATCTATTGAACATGTAGGGAGTACGTCGGTTCAAGAGCTGGCATCAAAGCCTATTATTGATATTGATATTGTGATAGAGAAAAATTTCGAAGAAGTTAAGCTGGCATTAGAATTAATCGGATATCTTTATGAGGGTGATTTAGGTATACCAGGCAGGGAAGCGTTTCGATATGAAAACAAACCACATTTAATGAAACATCATTTGTATGTATGCAATAAAGAAAATGAAGAGCTGCATAGACATATAAC
>JAQSXG010000666.1 GCA_029256785.1 Neobacillus sp. | reverse complement strand
TAGTCCGCTCTATAGTAATCGATTTATTCGAGGGGCTGTCGCTGTGATCAGAGATATGACAGAGGAACGGCAACTGGAGAAAATGAGGAAAGATTTTATTGCCAATGTTTCACATGAACTCCGGACCCCGATCTCCATGTTACAGGGATATAGTGAAGCGATCGTGGATGATATTGCTGAATCCCAAGAAGAGAAGAAGGAAATGGCAAAGGTAATCTATGATGAGTCCTTGAGGATGGGACGGCTTGTAAATGAACTGTTAGATTTGGCTAGAATGGAGGCAGGTCATATTCAATTAATGATTGAGGATGTAAATCTTTCTTCCTTTTTGAATAGAATTGTACATAAATTTCAAGGACTTGCCAGAGAAAATGACATTCATTTAGGGGTTGAAATCGAAAATGACATTCCTGACATTTCATTTGATCCAGACCGAATTGAACAGGTACTAACTAACTTAATTGATAATGCTATCAGGCATACCCCTGAAGGCGGTTCGGTAAAGCTAACGGGTTCGATGGATGAAATAGGTGTTAGGGTTGAAGTATCAGATTCTGGCTCAGGAATTCCAGAAGAAGATTTACCGTTTGTCTTTGAGCGTTTTTACAAAGCGGATAAGGCTAGAACCAGAGGTAGGACTGGGACAGGTTTAGGTCTAGCAATTGCTAAGAATATTATTGATGCACATCGTGGTCATATTTCAGTACAAAGTAAAATAGGTCAAGGTACGACATTTTCCTTCTTATTACCACGAAAATAGGAAAAAAAACAAAAATATTGCCGATAGTTCTTGATTCACAAGGAACATTATCCCTTTAAGTGACTTAAATAAGGTTGGATCTGTTTTCGCTTTTTTACTCATCCAGTAGGATGAGTTTTTTTGATTTTCCATTATATACCTTTCATTTTCCTGGGAAAAAGTTTATATTAAAAAGTGAAACTTTCACTACATACTTGTCGACTAATTTAATGAACGGGGAGGGGAAATGATGGACTCCGTTTTCGATGAACTTTACGAAAAATATCATCAGGACGTATTTCAATTTTTATTTTACATGGTAAGAAATAAAGAACATGCAGAAGACCTTGTTCAAGAGGTATATATAAGAGTGTTTAAATCCTATCATCGCTTTGAAGGGAAAAGTAGTGAAAAAACCTGGCTCTTTTCAATTGCGAGGAACGTTGCAATTGATTTTTTTCGAAAGCAAAAAGGTTGGAAGGAAAAAATTCTAGAAAAGTTTGATTGGTCAAGTAATCAGGTCAAAGATGAATATCCAATCCCTGAAGAACTAGCCATACAAAATGAAGAAATTAAGCGAATCTATGATTGCTTAGAAAATTGCACGATGGACCAAAGGTCGGTTATCGTTTTACGATATATACAGGACCTATCGATTACTGAAACTGCACAAGCTTTAGGATGGACGGAAAGCAAGGTGAAAACAACGCAGCACCGCTCATTAAAGGTCTTAAAGAAACAGATGGAAATGCTATTTGAAAAGGAGGGATCAGAGAGTGAAAAAGTCAGAGTGGAGCGATGAACAGCTCGAAGAATTACTTAGGCAAATGCCGAAAATACAAGATAATCGCCATCCTCGTGACATTTATCAAAACCTTTCTAGGAAAAAGCGCAGACAACCTCCATGGCTGATACCGGCCTTTGCAACGGCAGCTGCATTACTTCTTTTTATCATATTAATTCCTAAGTTTATGACTAGTACTGAGTTTGCTCAAGATGGAGCCAAAGAGGATTCAACTACACATGAAGAGAAAGCAGTTCAAGATAATGATTATTCTATATCTATGGAAAAAGCACCCCAAAATGAAGGGGAACCAGGCGACAATGAAAAAATTTTTATGGCTACGACAAACAAAACAGCCATTTATGATTATGAACTAGGAAGTGGAACGGTTTTGACCTATTGGGTTCCAGACTCACAGGCACAAATACTAATACCAGTTTCAATAATAGTTAATGCAAAAGAGGGGAATTGGTTAAGCTTATTTAATGAATCAATGGGAGTTTTAACTGAGGAAGCATGGGGGTTAATGGATTACTATCCTTTAAATGCAACCATTGAATTATCTGCAGATGGTACCAGTGTTAGAGTGGATGTCCCAAATGATCATTTATATGGTCAAGGTTCTGCAAGTGAAACGACTTTTATTAATGTATTAAAAAATGTGATTACATCAAATAGTGACATTAAAAAGATATACTTATCAACCAATTCAGAACCAGGTATAGAATTCAGTAACTACGGTCATATGGATGAAATTGATCTCGAATCAGAAGGTAAGGTGGCATATTTCATGTATACACCAATCGGAATGGATGAATCTTTTATAGTGCCATCAAGAGATACATTTACCTCAATAAAAGAAGCATTTGAATCGATGCGTGAAGATGTGCCAGAATTAGGTTTAACAGCTTCCCTTTCACCGTCATTTCTCTTAGAGAATATAACAGTTGATAATAACAAATTAATAGTTACAATGGACGACAAGACAAATTTCAGTAATACACAAGAGACATTATATTCATTTGAGGCACTTCTGTTAACTGCAAAAGCATTTGGCTTTGACACAGTTTTAATTGAAAATGCTCCGATTACCCAGCTAGGTCCTTTTGATTTGTCAACAGAAATAAAAGTTCCAATAGCCCCGAACTACCGTCCGATTCAATAAAAATAAAAGGTTAACCAGCAATGGTTAATCTTTTATTTATCTTTAGACAAGGCTGTTTTCGTAAAGATTGTTGTAAAAACCCAAAAGCCGGTTTTTACGTTTAAATAGCTATTTGGCACTTCGAATAAAGTTTACAAGCTCTTTTCT
>JAQSXG010000665.1 GCA_029256785.1 Neobacillus sp. | reverse complement strand
ATGAAGTAGTTCGAGATAAAGTGGTCCATTAGAAGTATTAACTTCCAATAACGTTGAATTATTTCAATGTTTCTGGAAGTTTTTTGATTATATTGATCGATCAATAGTGATTGGGATGATTTAATCCTTCTTGGTCGAGTGTACCCTCCCATTTCGTTTCCGGGACACCATATTCATCGTAAAGTGTGTCATAATAACGGCGATGAAGTTCGTTGAATGAAAAGAGGAAATTTGTCCTATTTTACCGAATAGTGTAAGTATATTCCCAGTTAACTAGTTAATCTGAAAATATTTTGAAAGTAGGGGTCAAGATGTATTGTCGGTACTGCGGAAATCAATTAGAAACACAGGATATATTTTGTTCGAAATGCGGTAAATCAAATTCTATCGAAAGTGCTAATGAGTCAGAAACATCCAATATTTCACAAAGGGAACAGGTGGAAAGTGTAGTTCCTAATGAAATAGAACTAGCGGAATTTCTAGTCGGGAAAAATTATGATTATTACATAAAAAAGTGGAACAAGCTTGAAAGTAAAAAATCTAAAACGAGTTGGAACTGGGCGGCATTCTTTTTAGGTCCATTGTGGTTCGGATACAGAAAAATGTATATACCCATGGTTTTAATTGCTGTTTGTTACATCCTGTTGGATTTATTCTTTTATTTATTTCAATATCAATTTTCAGAGGAGAATTATTTTTTCGACCCAGTTCAAAATTTATTATTGTTTCCTTTAACAATTATTCTAGCTATGTTTGGAAACTACTATTATTTAAAACATACAAATCGAAATATTGATAAAGTAAACCTTCAACCATTTAACTTTGAACAAAAAAGAACATGGTTAAAGAGGAAAGGCGGCACGAGTTGGTTAGGTGTGGTTTTCACCATACTATTACTGTTTACTAGTGGAGTCTTATCTGCCCTATTGCTTCCAACCAACGTAGATCAAATATTAACGGTAAAAGATGGTTCATTTTATGAATATCCGACCACTACAATTGGAGATGCATTTAATGATTTTTTTGGTGATCCAAATTGGGAATATGTATCTGCGGATAGCCCTTTTGATATCGTACGTTTTACAGGGGTTGCAGAGGAAGACGGTGAATTGATAAACGTATTAATTGATTTTATTATTACAGAAGACTCTTTTGAAATTCATTCTGCCATGGTTAATGGCGAGTATTTATCTGATGATGATCTTTATTCCATGTTGGATGTTATTTTTATTCCAAATGAAAGTGAAAGTGATATTGTTAACTAATTGTTCGGGGGCCAGACTTTAAGTTGAAAAATTATTCATTGCTAAATTACGATTGGTTTGGAGGAAGTAGAAGAATGTCATTTTCAGAGAATACAAGAATTGGTGAATTACTGAATGAGCAAGGGTATTTAAGGGACAAACAGAAACAAGCCATTAGATGGGGGATTATTGGACTTGGTGGCATCGCCAAACAAATGGCGGAAGCGATACGTGGAACAAAGGGCTCAGAGCTTTACGCTGTTGCTTCAAAATCTGTGGATAGAGCAAGGACCTTTACAGATAATGTTGACGTTCAAAAAGTATATGGATCCTATGAGGAGCTAGTTGACGATCCTGATGTGGATGTTATTTATATTGCCAATCTTCATACCCAGCATTTTGAAACAGCTAAGCTTGCGTTAATGGGTGGAAAAGCCGTGTTGTGTGAAAAGCCTCTTACGGTCAATGCTAAACAAGCTGAAGAGTTAATATCCATTGCCCAGAGAAATAATGTATTCTTTATGGAAGCGATGTGGATGAAATTTAACCCTATTTTAACCAAGCTAAAAGAAATAATCAGTGAAGGTAGTATTGGTCAGGTGTTGAAAATTGAAGCAGACTTTTCAGTTGTGTTCCCACCTGATTCAAACCGACGAATGCCAGAATTTGCGGGAGGTGCACTTCTTGATTTGGGGATTTATCCGATTACTTTTGCCAAATGGATAGTGGGAAGACTCCCGGATACCATTCACTCAAAATGTATTCTGACCTCAACAGGAGTAGATGGACTTGACTCCGTTACCTTCGAGTGGCAAACCGGGGAGAGTGCTGAGCTTAGTTTTGGAATGGACCGCATTGGAACACTGAGTGCAAAAATTATAGGAACCGATGGTTATATTGAAGTTAGTCCACCTTTTCATGGGGCTGAAAGGATATCCGTTCATCATTCTCAAGAGGTGAAGGAATTTCACATGCCCTTTAGAGTTAATGGATATGAATATGAAGTGGAAGAGGTCATGCGCTGCCTAGATAGGAGCTTGAAAGAAAGTCCGATCATGCCGCTAAAAGAAACCCTTGAAACAATGAAGCTTATGGATGGATTGCGTTCGGAATGGGGTATCGTATATCCTGGTGAATAACCCACATTGAAAAATTTATCATAATAACCTTAATAAAGAAAATCCTCGAGCCCTAAATTGGTGTCGAGGGTTTTTTATTGCTTATATGTATACCCTTACATATCGATTTAAAAGTGGTAATGGGGGTTGTGGCTTTCGTAGTAAATGTAAATCATCTTTGTTAGATAGAAGACATATAGGTGCAGGTAAAATCCACCAGATGTTCTGTATGTTCATGGATTTGGTTTGCTAGTCACCTTTTATTAGGTTTAGTGAGAGTTATGGGAAAATTGTCGAAAAATGTAATAAAAATGCGGATTTTACTTCGGAATTAGTGAAAGTACAAGCATTAAGTTAAATACTTTCATAACATGTAATAGTCCAAAAGAAAGGTAGGTTTTTTAATGGGAATTAGACCATGTGAATGTTGTGAAGAATGTCTATGTATTTGCCCTCCCGGACCAGTGGGGCCTCA
>JAQSXG010000664.1 GCA_029256785.1 Neobacillus sp. | reverse complement strand
ACTGGACGCATCTAGAACTTCAACGCTATTTTGGAATTTATGAGCCTTTAACAGTCAAGACTGCTGATGATGTATGGAGAAAAGCCAATGCTCTATTAGCTCTTGATGAATATAGTGCCCAGGGAATGATTGCAAAGTCCAATGTAAAGTGTGTTTGTACAACGGATGATCCGGGAGATTCTTTAGAATATCATCAAAAAATTCGCGAAGATGCTAACATCAAAGTTAAGGTATTTCCTACGTTCCGTCCAGATAAAGGTATGGAATTAAATGCTTCTGGCTTTACCCAATGGATCGAGAGGGTTGGTTTGGCGGCAGGCATAAAAATTACTAATTACAATGAATTTTTACAAGCTCTTGCTAAGCGGATTGAATTCTTCCATGAAATGGGCTGCCGCGCGGCTGATCATGCTTTAGAAAAAGTTCCTTATCTAGAAAGTTCACAAGAGGTTTTAGAAGCAATCTTTGCTGATGCCTTGCAGGGGAAAGTGATCGTCGATGCTGATCTAGAACGTTATAAGACAGCTGTATTACAATTTTGTGGAAGAAAGTATGCAAATTTAGGTTGGGCGATGCAGCTTCACATTGGGGCACTACGGAATAATAATACGAAGATGTTCCAAAAAATGGGCCCAGATACTGGATTTGACTCGATTCATGATCATCAAGTAGCCTTTTGTTTGTCAAGATTATTAGATTCTTTAGAAATAGAAGGGTGCCTGCCAAGAGTTATTTTATACACCCTCAATCCAAAAGATAATGGGGTTTTAGGAACTATGCTTGGTAATTTCCAAGCTGGTGGTATCCCAGGGAAAATGCAATTTGGTACAGCTTGGTGGTTTATTGACAATAAAACAGGCATGATTGAACAGATGATTTCTCTAAGCAATTTAGGCCTATTAAGTCGTTTTGTTGGCATGGTTACGGATTCTAGAAGTTTCTTATCCTATACACGTCATGAATATTTTAGAAGAATTCTCTGTAATTTATTGGGGACATGGATTGAAAATGGAGAAGTAGCTGCTGATTTTGACATGGTTGGCGAAATTGTGAAAGACATTTCCTTTAACAATGCAAAAACATATTTTGGTTTTCCATTAGAATAATAGAGAAAAAAGACACCAAATTAAGAAAAATGGCATCTCTGCTGGTAAATCAGAAGAGATGCCATTTTCATTTATTTCACTTCCAAGGAAAATGAGAAGCCAAAAAAATCTGCAGGAATTCCGCTTTTTATAGAGAATGTTAACAAACGGATAATTAATTAACATAATAAAGTTTTTCCTTAAATGGAAGTAAGGTGATAAAATGGTAAAAAAACCTGGTAATAGTAAATATGTTAAAAATTTAAATAGAATGACTGTTCTTAATATCATCAAAGAAAATGAATTGGTATCTCGCCAGCAATTAGCTCAATTAACAGGCTTAACGCCACCCGCCATAACGGGTATTATTCGAGAATTACTAGATATGGGATTTGTAATGGAAGTGGGGCTTGGAACATCCCAAGGTGGACGTAAGCCCATGAAGCTTAAATTTAATGCTAAAGCTGGTTATGTCATTGGAGTTGAGATCACAAGTCATGAAACGGTGCTTGTGATCGCTGATTTGGAAAATGATCCCATTCATAGTCTAACCCTGGATCTTAATATGACGGAACCGGATATTGGCATTCCTCAATTGATAGAGGCCTTGGGGCAAGTCCTTTATAGTGAAGATAACCGAAACAAGAATTTTTTGGGCATCGGGATTGCTTTTCCTGGACTTTTAAGTGCTAGAGAAGGGATCGTGAAGCGTTCCATCAATTTAGGGCCTAAGTGGCGTCAGTTTCCTTTGAAAGAAACATTGAAAAATGAAATGAAATTGCCCATATTTATTGAAAGCAACGCTAAATCTTCGGCCTTGGCGGAATGGTGGTTTGGTGGTGGTATCAGCTTTAGAAACCTAGTCTACGTCAATCTAGGCGAAGGGATTAGTGCTGGTGTTATTAGTGCTGATCGAGTGATACAAGGTGCTCAAGGGCATGCTGGAGAGATTGGACATAGTTTCATGATGGAAAATGGTCCTTTATGTAATTGTGGGAATCGAGGTTGTTTAGAAGCCATCTGTGGCATTCCAGCATTACTACGCAAAGCAAATGATGAAATAGCAATGATAAACCCTCAAGATCCTCTAAAAATAGTTTGGGAACAGACTGGAAAAATTGGCATTGAAGATATTTTGAAATCGGCAAAGAATGAAGGGTCTTACTCATGGGAACTCCTGCAACAAGTAGGGAAATACGTAGGTTTGGCCATCGCCAATGTCGTTAATATGTATAATCCAGAAGCAATTTTTATTGGTGGTAAATTAGGGGTAGTAGCAGAAACTTTCATTAATCCTATTAAAGATATGGTAAACAATCATTCTTTTCCTGAGGTTGCCAAGTTTGTGCAGATCAAAATTTCAGATCTTGGCGTACATTCTGGAGTAATTGGCTCTTGTGCCTTGGCTTTGCGTGAACTGCTACATTCTGATTCCACAATTTTAGAAGATTATCAGTTGATGCTAAAAAATCCTCGAAAATAGTTGACATAATAATTAGTAGATGATCCGATATGTATCGGACGTGTAATTTATTTCTCGGCATCATCTTTGTTATCATTAAAGGGTTTCATAGCTGGTTGTAAATTTAATGATCTGGAGGGGCGCATTGTCTCAGACCGAACGAAAATACCTTCCTGCCATATCTGATATGTGTATATTATAACTCCTAGTGCGGAGGTCATAAAAACGTCTAGCATAGGGCTAACACTTTGA